>DATHGB010000019.1 GCA_035317825.1 Candidatus Saccharimonadales bacterium
TCTTACTCTCCTTATAATAGGTCTGGTTTACGGCGTACTCTTAGGGCTAACGCATCAATTAGCTTGGGATAGTTTCTGGAACGGTAATCCGCCGCATCTTGGGGGCGAGTTGGCCGGAAAGCTTTCACCTTTCGTTGAAACGATCCTCATGCGACTAGCAACCTTTGTCACTAGCGTCATTACCGGCATCATAACAGGCGGGTTTGTCGGTGCAATCGCTACTGGCGGATTATATTTTATACCCGGAGATAACAAATAGTCCCATGTCACTCATATACATCACCGGCATTTCTGGGTCGGGCAAATCAGCCGTTAGAAGCGAGCTTTTAAAACGCGGCTACGAAGCTCACAGTACTGACGAAGATGAAATTGCAGGATTCTACAACAATGAGACAGGGCAGGCCGTTAAAAATCCAGACGACCCAAATGACCGTACGCCGGAGTGGCGTGCACATCATACATGGAATCTATCCCGAGAAGCAGTAGAGACGCTTGCCGAAAAGACAATGCAAAAACCTATCTTTCTTTGTGGCGTAGCATCTAATGATGTCGGGATCGGGGATCTGTTCTCTCAGGTTTTCGCTCTGAATATCAGCGCGAAAACGCTCAAACACAGAATTGACACACGAACGGGCAATAGCTTTGGCAAACTTCCTCATGAATTTGAAAGTCTGTTAGGGTGGCAAAAAACGGCAGAAGAAGACTACCGAAAAGCAGGCGCGATTATTATTGACGGCGAACGATCTGTTGAGCTGGTAGTAGACGAAATACTCAGCAAAGTCAGCTAAGAGCGTAGGGATTTTTCGGCTTTACTTGCCTTGATTGAACTCACGATAGAAGCTGTAATAATCGCGACGCCAATAATACCCGCTACCACTTCAGGAATGTCCCGGAATAACCCTATTAGTAGTACGATCGCCAAAATACCAATCGTATAGTGAGCACCGTGCTCCAGGAATCGATAGGCTGCCAAAACCTTACGACGCACCATAAATAATGTAAGCGAGCGTACCCATAGCGCCCCTATGCCAAGCCCGATTGCGATCAGAATAACATCTTGCGTAACAGCGAACGCACCAATTACCCCGTCAAAACTAAAGCTTGCGTCTAGTACTTCAAGATATAGAAAAGCAGTTAGACCAGCAAGGCCTGCTTTTTGAACGGATTTTCCTGCAGCCTTTTCAGCTTTTTCATGATGACGAGTAAAGAATTCGGCAAGAGCGTGAATCGCCAGATAGACGATCATACCCGTAATACCTGAGAGAAATGTTTCTCGTGGATGAGCGTTAAAAGGCAGGACGGCAACAATACTCAATACCAGGAAACATACCGCGCTATATACCCACCATGTCCCAATACGCTGGAGCGGCCGTTCGATAATGCTAATCCAATGGATCTTCCGAAGCGGATCAAAAAAGAAATGGAGACAAAGCATCAAAAGGAACATACCGCCAAATGCCGCAATACTTGGATGCGCCTTATGCAGTTCTTCGGCATATTTTTCAGGTTGATGCAGCGCAAGATTAATGACATCATTCCATGGTAGTCCAGCGGTTAACATAACCACCAGGATAGGGAAAATGACACGCATGCCAAATACCGCAATCAAAATACCAATAGTCATAAACATTCGCTGCCAAAACGTGCTCATTGTCACAAGCACGCGGGCATTAATGATGGCATTTTCAAAACTAAACGTAATCTCAATCGCCATCAATACTAAGGTAATAAATGCAGCGACAGGGCCTAAGTATATAAAAACGAGTGCAAGAGCAATGATGCTTACGACACCCGATACGGCAAATATACGGAACGGTGAGTGGGAATGAAATAATGATGGCATAAACTTGTACTATCTTATGTTATCGAAGGATACCTTTCAAGCATAGAAAAAAATACACCCCTGCTTGACGAGGGGTGTATTTAGAGTGAGCGATCAGTTGTTAGCCAAGGAGCGCACGACGACTAGCGACGTAGTATCCTACAGCAGCGATTAATGATCCTGCACCAACTAGTGCAACGATTCCATCGCTCATACCCGTGTGAGGCAATTCTGGTGGTGTTGTTGGAGGTGTCTCAACACATTCAGGATTGTTCTCGTGGCCAGGTGTCGTACAGTCAGCCTTACATTCAGGGCTGTCTTTAGGGAAGTCTTCTTTGCCAGGAACTGGGCAAGGAGTACAGCGTTTGTCACCTTCTGGGAATGTTTCTCCGTTAGGAGTCGTACATACCTTTGGTGAAATGGTAAATTTAACTTCACATTCTTTAGAGGTTTTCACTTCGTCTTTACCGTTAAGCTTTACATTTACAGAAAGTTTAGCAGTATATTCCTTTGCTTCCTTGTATGTGTGCATTGAAGTAATCTTGTCAGACGTACTTGCAATTGGTTCAGTTGTACCGTCACCGAAGTCTAGCGTGTAACCAGTGATAGTTGCGCCGCCAGCGACTGTTGCGCCGCCAGTAAAGGTTCGGCTAAGATCAGTTTCTGAAATCTGGTCTACGGCAAGTCCGTCACAGGTAGCAGTAGGAGTTTCAGGAAGTTTTTCAACTTCGAAAGGTTTTGTACAGTTAGCGTTAGCTGGTAATGTTATGTCTTTGCCATTAACCGTTACGGTTACAAGGGCTTGGACGGTGTACTTACCAACGATAGCGTTCGTGTACGCAGGACTAGTTGTGCGAATTTCCTTACCGGCTGCGTCACGAATAACGTAAGTTATCGTTTTGACTGTTGCGTTTTTAACCGTAGTTTTAGTCTCAAACTTGAACTCTGTACGGTTGATCTTGGTAACAGTAAGCAGATCACAGCTATATACAGGTACGGGTGGGACTGCATCTACAGGGAATGTACCTTTACATGTAGCTGCCGTAATGTCTTTTTTAACATTTCCAAGTTGGACAGTGACAGTAAGTGTTATCGTGTATGTCTTGCCCGTGGCTAGATTAGGATAGTTATGAGTTAGCGATGTAGCAGTGGTTGTTTGCTTTGTGTTATCACCGAAGTAATAGTTGTAAGCAATCACTTTACCACCGTTAGTTACCTTCGCAGGACTTGCTACGGCTTTAACCTGTGTTCGGCTTATCCTCGTAAGAGTTAGGCGGTCACAAACTGCCGTAGGCACTACAGGAGGCTTTGGTGGCTTAGGTGGAACTGGGGGCAGTTTTGGGTGAGCAGTAACCGGGTTACCACAGCTTGTGATGATAGCGAATTTAAATACGCCATTTACCATCTTGATCATTGCTGCTTGACCTTCAGATCCAAACGTAGAAACAGAAGTGATTGCAGCACCGCTAGTACCGGCAATAGGTGTACCACCTAAGTTACGAGCACCGTCACGGGCACCGGTAGCAACGATTTTATCATTAATAGTCACGTTACCGTTACGCCACACGACGCCACCGACCATACCGGTTACATCTGCTTTTTTAATACCAAAAGCGGCATATACTTTAGTGTGGTCTTTGTATTTGGTATCGTTATTGAATTTCGAGTGAAATTCTTTTTCGTTTAACGCACCACAATATATAATGGCGTACTTGTCACAGTCCCGGCTGTAGTCTATGGCAGCTTTTGCTGTTAACTGTACGACACCAAAAGTAGCAACCGCTAACAGGGTGACGACAAATAATAATAGTTTCTTTCGCATTCAACTTCTCCTCACAATAAGTTATACCTGTAAATGTATCACATATGCCTCAAACTGTCAATGCTTTATATAATATAGTAAGGATTAGCACAAGCAGTTTAATTTAAGGTGATCCTCCGTCCGAGTGTCGTATGTATATACGCGCATAAATTTGCTATACTGTCATATATGAAATCATTGAGCCTCAGCCAACCACATCTGATTATCATGACAGGGGTTCCGGGCAGCGGAAAAAGCTTTTTTGCCGAAAAATTTGCTGATACGTTCCGTGCTCCTTATGTCAGTTATGAAATAATTTCTTCCCTATGCAGCAATAGCGATGCTACAGCTGCAGACGAGCTTTTTTACTACCAAATACATGAGCTATTGAAAACGCAACAAACCGTTATCATCGAAGGGTTAAGTGACACGCGCACCGAACGAAGCGAACTCACCCGAAAGGCACGTGCGTCAGGCTACATGCCCTTGTTACTCTGGGTGCAGACCGATCCTTCCACCGCGAAAAATCGCGTCACCCGTGTCACTAAGAACAAACCAAACCGTACGCTAACACCAGAAGAATACGACCATGAAGCAAAACGCTTTACCCCGCCAAACGCGATCGAGAAACCCGTTGTCGTTAGCGGCAAACACACCTATGCCACACAAGCAAAAGTCATTTTAAAGAAGTTGTCGGCTCCCCGTACTGAAATCTCTGCCCACACCACTCCCATAGCTATACGTGAACCCGGTCGCCGAAATATTACAGTTAGGTAACACGGGACTTAATGCCAACAATTAATGACGATGAATTTGGCACAATCTCACTTCGTCGAAGCGCCCATGCCTCGCACGTGCGCATTCGCGTTGCTCCAGACGGACGGCTACGGGCATCTTTGCCTTTGTATGCGCCTGTATTTCTAGTGAAGCGGCTCATAAAATCTTCACGGTCAGAACTACGCGCTATGCTTTCGCAGCACGTCGGCGGCACGCTTTTTACTGACGGCATGCAGATAGGCAAAAGCCACACATTGATCGTTCGTCCGACACCCACTGAGGTAATGAGCGTTAAGCGGCATGCTCTACAAATTATTATTCAGCTGCCTAATACTCTAGTCCTAGAAGATCCTGTAGTGCAACGCACCGTTCGAGACGAAGTTATTAAAGCCCTAAGGCTCGAAGCGAAAAGTTACTTGCCGAAGCGACTAGCCTTTCTTGCGAATAAATATGGCTTTTCATATGAGAGAGTCCGGTTTTCGCATGCAGGAGGACGATGGGGAAGTTGCAGTACGAGCGGCACGGTTAGTCTGAATATCGCGCTAATGAAGTTGCCGTTCGAGCTTATTGATTATGTACTCATCCACGAACTAAGCCATACCGTCGAGATGAATCACTCCGAGGAGTTCTGGCGGCTCGTTAAATTAGGCGACAGCGATTACAAAACGCATCGTCATTCCCTAAAAGAATACACGCCATCTATTTAAAAAGCTTACGCTACCCTGTATAATAAACTCATCTATGTACAACGGTGGGGTAACAATCAACCAGCGCACAGCGCAAATTATTCGATTCTCGGGGTTGATGGTTCCCGTTTTGCTCATGTTTTACGGAATGTTGGTACAGTACGACATCGTCAGTACGACCCACTATGTAAATAACCTTGTATTCTTCAGCGTCATGGTTCCGTGGACAATACTAGCGATATACCAGTTTTTATATGAATCAAAAAACGCATTTGAGTCTGGCTTTCGATTAACCGCGTACCACTTGCTGTCTGCCGCCTACATTTTATTTGTTGCAGGTTTCGTAACGCCATTTGTCGCTACTTGGATATTATTATTTTTAGCATCATATGCGTATTTTTCCAACAAAGGCCTGAAACTCAGTATCATAGCCCTTATCCTCACAGCGGCCGCAGACTCAATACTACACATAGGAGACGGTTCAATCCTGCTTGTTATTTTACTTGCATTATCTTCCGTATTAATGGTCGGGATCGCAGCTGTTTCTATCAGTCAGATCCAGGAAGTCGACGGTGCTGAACTCACAAAAAGCAAAGCGCAGGAAAGTCTACAGCGCGATCGTATACTTACCATTGTTAACAATCTCGCAGACGCCGTTCTTAGCACTGACAAAAATGGAGTCATCCGGGTCTACAACGCGGCAAGCCTTAATCTTCTTGACACCAACCGAAGCCTTAACGGCCATCATATTGATGAAATTCTAAAATTATATGACCAAAATGATAAGCCAATAGAACTATTTGAAAATTTTAAAAATGCCAAAAGCGTCGTTGTGCGTGATGATCTGACATTCACCGTCGAGGGTGAAACGTCACGCCTGGAAGTAACCTATTCTCCAATTCGCAGCGGCTTCAGCAAAGCAAGACGATCCCAGAACCAGGATGGATATATCATCATTCTTCGTGATGTCACGAAATCCAAGAGCCTAGAGGAAGAACGTGATGAATTTATCAGTGTTGTCAGCCACGAACTGCGAACTCCGATTACAATTGCCGAAGGTACGATCAGTAACGTGCAAGTAATGATGGAACGTCCCGATATCGCCGAAAATATCCTAAAAGAGGGTATTAAAACCGCACATGACCAAGTTATCTATCTTTCTAAAATGGTAAATGATCTTTCAACGTTGTCCAGGGCAGAACGTGGTGTTGCCGATAACCCTGAGCCAATTGACGTACGTAGCCTGGTTGACGACCTCTACAACGAATATGCACCTCAAGCCGAGAAAAGGGCACTGCATTTCAACCTTGACCTTACATCGCGCCTAGGACAAGTGACCGCTAGCCGCTTATATCTAAAAGAGTTATTACAAAACTTCATTACAAACTCGCTCAAATACACTAAAGAAGGTACGATTACACTGCACGTTACCCGTAAAGAAAAAGAAGTAACCTTTGAAGTAAAAGACACTGGCATCGGTATTAGCAAAAGCGACCAAGCGAAGATCTTTAATAAGTTTTACCGGTCTGAAGATTACCGCACCCGCGAAACTGGTGGCACGGGGCTAGGCCTTTACGTTGCGTTAAAACTAGCTAAAAAGCTAAATACAAAGATCGAACTGACGAGCCGTCTTAACCACGGATCAAGTTTCAGCATCACTCTGCCAGTCGAAGATAAATAGATTATTTATCGATGACAAGTGCGTCACCCTTGGACGCAGCAACGTTTACCAAACGGCCCTTCCAAGTAACAGTACGCCGGGCATATCCCCATAGGCTTCGTACGTATAATGCTAATTCCTGAAGGATAATAAGCGGCCACAATAGTCCTCCAGCCCACCAGCCTTTTGGCCAGAAACGACTCACGTACACGGCATAGATAGCCATAAATGCGAGCGTGTGCCACAATGCCATAGTCTGAACGATCGTCCAATCGAATATACCGTACAGCAGCGCACCAAAGGGCAAGTTGAGGACGACAAGGATAATCAGTCCCGACAACCCTTTTAGCAAAGTACCACCAAACGCGGGATACAATAAGCGCCGGCTTGTCTCGACCTGGGAAAGCCATTTCTTTTCATACGTCACGCCTATAAAAGAATTGTTTGCTAAACATCTATAACTACCGTCCAGCATGGCTGCGATATGAATTTCAGGTTCTACACTTGCTTTAAAAGGCTCGAAACCTTTCACCTTGCCGGTAAGAGTAGGTTGTTTTATCATCCACAAACTCCCGGCCACAGAGGGCCGTTCATGCGTCGATAGGATAAGTTGCCAAAAATAACGGAGATGACCAAACAATACGCTCGCGCGCCAAGCATCATTTCGCCCAGGTATAACCGATACCATCTCTGCATTTTCTTTTGTCACGTAGCCAACCAATTGGCTAATAGAGTTCGGCTGAATAAAGGTATCGACATCCAAGAACATAATGTAAGTACCGCTTGCCTCATTTGCCAAGACATCAAGAGCGTGATTTTTACCAAGCCACCCGTCCGGCAAAGATGCGCCTGGCACAAACCGTACGCCGGCATGAGCGAACGACCTAATAAGTATCGAGGTGTCGTCGGCAGAACTATCATCAAACACGATTATCTCTAATTTCTCATAATCACTTGCCAGCACCCGTTCCAAACAGGCAGCGAGTGCATGCGTTTCATTCCTGGCCGGGATACAAACACTTACCGTAGGCAGAGGTTCTTGCGGCACATATGATGTATATATGGTAAATTTCTTTAAAGCCCTCCAAAGCCGAAAAGAAAACGTAACGACGAGTAGCGTCAGGAGCGTGGAACAGATAAGAAATACAGGCATAATCACAATGTATATATGGTATCACGGTTGACGACGACAGGGTAGCGATGTATAGTGGTACTTGACAGTCTGCCTACGAGCAGGCTATTTAATTTGGGAGAGCAAATATCTATGGTGGCAAAGGGTAAAAAGACAACCGCCAAAAAGTCATCGAGTACCACAAAAGTAACTCGTATCACTGCCCAAGACAACACTCCTGTGGCAGAGACAAAAGAAACAAAAGTTAAAGCCGAAACAAAACCAGTTGTAGCTGACACAGAAAAGCGTCGGAATCCATTTCGCGCAACTGCAGACTACTTTGGTGGTGCATGGTACGAACTTCGTCAAGTTCGCTGGCCAAACCGCCGCGCGACATGGGGAATGACCCTAGCGTTGCTTGCATTTACCGCATTCTTCGTTGTGCTCATTCTACTCCTCGACGCACTATTTAAATACGTATTTCAACTAATTTTAGGATAAAGGAATTTATGTCAACTAACCGATACGATAGCACCCGGAAATGGTACGCGATTCATACCTACAGCGGCTACGAAGAAAAAGTAGCTGATAGCATCCGCCAGCGAATCAACGCCGTGGACATGGCCGACAAGATCTTTGACGTCATGGTGCCAAAAGAAAAGCAAATCGAAATCAAAAACGGCAAACGTAAAGTCGTCGAGAAAAAGATTTTCCAAGGCTACGCTTTAGTTGAAATGAAGCTAACCGACGAAACATGGTACATCGTTCGTAACACCCCTGGCGTTACCGGATTTGTCGGTAGCGGTACTGAGCCTACCCCTGTTTCCGACAGTGAAATCAGCAAGATCAAAAAGCGCATGGGCGTTGACGATCCAAAGCACCACATCGACTTCAAAGAAGGCGAAGTCGTGTCTATTACCGACGGACCGTTTAAAGGTTTTGACGGCGCGATTTCTGAAATCGACACCCAAAAAGGCAAGATTAAGGTCATGGTCAGCATGTTTGGCCGTGATACGCCAGTAGAGCTCGACGCGCTCCAAGTTCGCAAAGTCTAGAACTAGCATACAAACCCCTTAAACCCACTTGATTGTCAAGTGGGTTTGTGCTATCAATAAAAACAATGACAGAGCAAGCTTCCTATTATTCTCCAAGTTCAGAATACGCATTTCCTGGGGCTTACGATGTCGCAAAAGACGAAGCACTCTTTGCACTCATTAATCAAAAACACTTCTCCGACATACCTTTCGTTTTGGATTTTAGTCCTCGGGATGCGCTCTTAAAGTGGAGCGAATCTAGTCCTGGTCGGTGGCAAGCCAAACAGACTGCACGCTATGCAGGATTTCACCGAGATCTAGACACGCGACTTATCCCAGATGAATTTGAGGGTAGGGAGGAGGAATTTAGGCATAGGCTTCTTGGAGCAATGACACTTGAAAACTATCGGAATCCCGATCACGCAAGATTCGATTTTCATCCTCTTGGCCATCAGGCGCGCGTAGCTTGTCAGCAAGAGCAGATACTTTACCCGATTGTTCTATCAGGAAGCGTTAGGACTAGTCCAGAAATGCTCGATGTCATGAGACACGCAGCACCAATCCACGACATAGCGGAGACAGAACACCCCGGGGTTGTCATTGAGCACGGTTCAGCACTTGGGGATATCAGCCCAGACCAAGAAAACGAAGAAAGTAAAGACGGCAGGGGGAATAGAGGTAAAACCGATGCGGATCGTCAGAAAGAACATGATATTCTCGTAAGTCTTTTGACCGACCTCTACCACGAAAACTATACACCCGAGATGCGCGAAATGCTCGTTAAACTCATTAGCCACAGAATTGATGGCGAATCCCCAGAATTTGTACGCGCTCATGGCATAGTGGAAACGGGACATAATTTTAACTCCGCTAATACAGGAATCTACCTCGGCATACAAGCAAGCCAAGTTAATAGCATTTATGGAAATCTCATGTCGGCTTTGGCTGAACAGCACATCAGAATACTGCGACCAAAAATTCAAAGTGCTTTTGATCATTCACCAGAATTAATTGCACCTCTTAAATATACGGCAGATAAGATAATTCAAGACCTCGAAGCGTCTGCTCATTCTCGCGACGAAAATGATGATTTTATAAAATGGCGCACATCCGACAAAATCACTGAGGTCTTAGGTGAATATCAAAAATGGGAATTCTAATACCGCTTGAAGTTTATCATCAGATCTGTTAAAGTAATTGAGTTACGCACTAAATATCGCTTCAATAATATTTAGTACAAGGAAAAATTATGGCTAAAAAAGTAATTGGTAATCTAAAACTACGCATCCCAGCTGGACGCGCAACCGCAGGTCCTCCTGTTGGTTCAACTCTTGGTCAATGGGGCCTAAACATGATGGATTTTATTAATCCATTCAACGACGGCACAAAAGACCTTATGGGCAAAGACGTTATCGTACACATGAAAGTATACGAAGACCGTACATTCACATGGAAGTCACTTGGCCAGCCTGTTGACGACCTTATTCGTGAAAAAATCGGTATCAAAAAGGGAAGTGGCAAACCACACTCTGAAAAAGTTGGTAAAATCACTCGTGCACAACTAGAAGAAATCGCTGAGATCAAAAAAGATCAGCTTAACGCCATTGACATGGAAGGCCGCGTGAAAGTTATCGCCGGTACTGCTCGTTCAATGGGCGTTGAAGTAACTGAATAATACCAGTTTCTTTCAAAAAATCGCGGTTTAGGCCGCGATTTTTTGGTTGATACTTTATACTAAAGGAATGCCACATATCCATACCGAACCTGGACAGCACGATCATACTATCAGTATCCATATCTTTCGGGTTGATTTCGGTGATCCTAAAGTAATGCTTCATTTTCACCGAAAAATTAATAAGTATGCGCAATTCGGAGGCCACATAGAGCTGAACGAAACACCTTGGCAAGCAACATCACATGAATTAACTGAAGAGACTGGCTACGGCATAGACCAATTACAACTCCTTCAGCCCCTACAACCGTTACCGAAAATGACCACAGCGATCGTACACCCATTTCCAGTCCTATATGCAACGATGCGGTATCCAGGCGAAGGCGGACATTATCATACAGACACAACCTATGCTTTTATAGCAACCGACGAACCACGTCGTCTGCCAGCCGAAGGAGAATCGACCGACATAAAATTATTTAGCAGACAGGAACTCGTAGACCTAGGTGAAGATAAAGTTGATCATGTTACACGCGAAGCCGCTCTTTACATTTTTGATAATTGCCTAGTCCAATGGCAAAAAGTTTCGCCCCTGGACTTTAAATAGCTATTGACATCCTTTCACCTTAATGATATATTTTGCTTGGCCTCTTCGAGAGGCTAATTCAACCGATAGGAAGTGAACCGACATGGAATGGATTTTCTATCTCCTTGTCGGCATGGCTATTTATTTGTTACTGGATAGTATCGCAAACAGCATTGTTCGCTTTATCAGTACTCAACATGTCATGCACAACGACGCCAAAGTCAAGATTGAGACCGAGCGCACCGAACAGGCGCGTCTCGAACTCGAAAAGGCTAAGGTTCTTTCCGGCGACTCAGCCGATAGTCGAATTATCGACGACTGATAGCCGGTAGTTGGTGGGGTGTACGTGTAAAAGCGTACACCCCCACCGTAAGATTCACTTCCTATCTCTTCTCACCCGACTTGATATTCATTCATCAAAATGTTACAATACCCCTATAAACAATCAATGTTGGGAGGCCTGAAAAGCCGCTACTACCACAGAAAGGGTTTACCTACATGGCTAAAAAAGCCGAACTATTAGAAAAAGCCGCAGAACTTAAATTAGAAGTAAGCGACAAGAACACTATCGCAGAAATCGAAGCTGCAATTGCTGGTGTATCTGAAGTTGAAGCGCCAAAAGAAGAAAAAGCTACAGCGAAAGCCGGTAAGCGAAGCGAAAAAGCACTTACAGAAGCAGAAGCAAAAGCTGAAAAAGAAGCTCGTAAAGAAGCTGGCGACACGACTCCACAATCCGAAGAAGCAGAAGCTCGCGGCAAAAAAGGTCCAAAACCTGTTGTCCGTCCACGTATTGAACGCCGCGGCAAAAGCTACCGTAAACTAGCTGAGCAAATTGAAGCTGGCAAAGTATACAGTTTTGCTGAGGCAATCGAACTTGCAACCAAAACTAACCCTGCAAAGTTTGACGCATCTGTTGAAATCCACGTACGCCTAGGTGTCGACCCACGTCAAGCTGACCAGAACATTCGTACGACTGTTTCACTTCCAAACGGTACAGGTAAAACTATCCGTGTAGCCGTGTTTGCTCCAGAAGCCGACCACGCCGCTGCTAAAAAAGCCGGTGCAGATATTGTTGGTGACGAAGAGTTCATCAAACAGCTTGATAAAGAAGAAATTAACTTCGATATCCTTGTTGCAACTCCACAATACATGCCTAAACTTGGTAAGTATGCCCGTCAACTTGGTCCACGTGGCCTTATGCCTAACCCTAAATCCGGTACGGTTGCAACCGACGTTGCAAAAGCAGTTACCGAGGCAAAAGCTGGTAAAGTTGAGTACCGTGTCGACAAGCAAGCTATTGTTCACTTATCAATCGGTAAAGTATCGTTTGGTGCTAAAAAACTAGAAGAGAACGCAAAGGCATTCTTTGACAGCCTACAGTCACAAAAGCCATCGAGCCTAAAGGGTGCATACGTAAAATCTACAAGCATCAGCACGACCCAAGGTCCTGGCATCAAGACCGAAAACGTCGCTAGCTAATCCAACACGTATCTTTCTAGAGCACAGTCTTAGCAGGTTGTGCTCTTTGATTTTGAACAAGGTTTTCAGCGCCCCAAGATTACTATTGACATAGTATGTATATTGGTATATAATAGCTAATTGATATGGTCAACGCGGAAAAAACCAGGCAAATCGGGCTTGTTCTTCCATCGTCATATATCGGAGAATATCAGTCCGAACCTAATACAATCGACTCAGAAACACCGGGACTTATTCTTCCGGCATCAGTTGGTGGAGCACCTCAGTTCACACCTCGTATTGAAGTAGTGGGGCGTAGACTTGAATTACCGTCTGGTCCTGATACTGACCTCGCTGAACCTGAAGAACCAATTCTTTCTCCAGCACCATTCCGTAATAAAGAAACTCAGAAGCTCTATGTCTGGAAGGCGGAGATGGAGCGCCGAATAGGTAGCACCGCTTGCAATATTTGTGAGCTGATTGACAAGCAGGAAGACACGCAAAGAAGCAGCAAATTTGGCAAAGCAATCCTGAAGCTGCTGAATATAGGCTTTATTATAGTTCCAAATGAATTCCCATACGACATGTATGACGGTCAGGAGGTACTACAACATGACCTCCTTGTTCCCCTTAAGCACTACTCGGAAGCAGACAATGTGCATCTTCAGACTCGCATTGCTTTTGGATTGGCTTTACCAAAAGCCATGAAAGAGGGCGGTTACAGCACTAGTTCGGAGCGTGCTCCAAGCAACGCTGCGTCATCCATACCAGGCCATAAACACACTCATTTATACAGGTTAGGCCGAAAAATGAAGCGATTCGTGTACGACCCAGAAAGCGATAAACGTGAGATTGAATGGATGGATAAGTAGTCTCGCTTAGCAAGGCGCTTAACTCCTAGTAGTTTCGATTAAGATTTGCTACCATATACTCATAGAGAAGTGAGGGAATATGCGACAATATCTTGATTTGTTAGAGGATATCAAAACAAACGGCACTGAAAAAAGTGACCGGACAGGTACGGGCACAAAAAGTGTCTTTGGCCGTCAAATGCGTTTTGATTTAAGCGAGGGCTTTCCGGCAGTCACCACAAAAAAGCTGTTCCTCCGCGGTATTATCCATGAACTTTTGTGGTTCTTGCAGGGCGATAGCAATATCGAATATCTTGTTAAAAACGATGTTCATATTTGGGATGAATGGCCGTTTAAGGCCTATCTAAAAGCAACTGGTCAAGATGTACAGCCAGGTTCGGATGAGTGGAAGACCGGGATCAAAGAATTTACCGAAAAGATCAAAACTGATCACGAATTCGCTAAAAAATACGGCGAATTAGGTCCTGTTTACGGCTACCAGTGGCGTCACTGGCCAGCACGTGACGGCGGTGAGATCGATCAAATCCAGGAAGTGATTGATACGATTAAAAACAATCCTGATTCCCGT
>DATHGB010000020.1 GCA_035317825.1 Candidatus Saccharimonadales bacterium
AATTCATGGTGCAGCGGGCGCTAAAAAGTTTCCACGAAATCAGTGGTGAGATAGAGCGATGGAGAGAGATTTTGGCTGTTCCCTATCAAGAGTATTTATTAGCTAAGTGAGGACTGGGACTTACACTGCTATTCGTTAATCTGAATAAGGCAACGACTCGAGGTATACATAAGATTGCGATTATAGAGGCAATACACATCGCAACAATGAACGGTGATTTCTCGCCGTAAAACGCAACTAGCAACCCGAAAGTAAACTGTCCTGCCGCGCTACCGCTATCACCTACGATGACATGCAGGGCTGATCCTTGTTTGGTTTGGTTATCCTCTAACGCGTCAAACGCCAATGATTTAATTGCAGGGGAAGTACCCCGTGCAAAGAGACCTAGAGCAAAAGTTAAAACATACAAAATCCACAAAGAATGTGCAAACAAAATCAACAGTATTGAAACAACCAGCCCTATTTCAGCAATTCCAACTGCTTTTAATCCCGACAATCGGTGTGCGAGTATTCCTACTAGCCAGCGCCCGCTCATATATCCTAGGAAAGTAAAAGCCTGCAGAAGTATGCTATTTTCCAATGAATAACCTTTGGCAAGAAATAGAAGTGGAAGAAAGACAAACAGTTGCGAACTACAGAATGAATCTAGGAATTCAAGTGACAAGAAAAATTTGAACGGCCTATTATGTTTGATTGCCTGTGCAGTAATTTTCGGTGCAATATTTGTTTTCACAGACTCTTGGCGTGACGCATAAAATAGAAAAATAATCGCAAACAGCGCAATTAAGGCGACGGCTGCTTTCATCGCACCTAAAACAACTAATCCAGCAACGACAAGCGCAAAAGCAACCCTGACGATGTCAGCAACCATACTTAATCTTGCAATCATCTTGAATCTATTTCCACGAGTAGTCATATTCGCAGTGATTGCGTTGACACCCGAGAGAGCCGTTCCTGATGCTACGCCCATTACCCCATAGGCCAACATGAGCAGAGCAATATTCTGAATGCTAAGAGCGGCGAAAACAATACATGAAGCCACCATCACACCAACAGCCGCTAGCTGCAAGACATGACGTGTAGCCAATTTATGCAGCCATCTCACGACGGTTACCGCACCGACAATCGTAAAGACAATAAAAGTAGCCCCAATATATCCGATCGCCTGAGCATCAATGAGTTTCTCGGCATACAGTACAGGCAAAAGCACAGAACAAAATACAGGAAAACCTTTGGAGAGCGCAGTTAAAATATAGAGGTCAAATGACCTTTTGGGATGTCGTTTCATCAGCGTCCATCATATCATAAGCAGAAGTTTTGACCATAAGGGATTCTAACCCCATTTACAGAGATACATATCGAAAAAAAACACACCTCTCGGTGTGCAGTATCTGTTATCTAAATTGGTGCTGGATTGCAGACGTATTTATAATTGTTAACACAGAGAATGTTAACAATTATAAATTAAGTAATGTAGCTAAAACTTTTAACTTGCGGTCAGGTTTAATCCATTAGACAATATACTAATGGATTTTGCTCAACAAGCTCAAGTCTGCTGCAATATCTATTTTCAATTGCCAGGCAGCAATGCCGCATTATGTTGTCTCCACATCCATCTGGGCTAAAACCTTAAACAGCGCCTGTTCGATCAGCTCTGCTCTTGATATCCTCCCATTTGTAAGATATGATGGCGGATCTTTTTCAGTAAAGCCATGTTCTGCCTGCAAGAGGACACCAAGATCAGCATATTTACTTGGAATCTTATCCATCATTTCTTGTGGGTATTCTACTCCAAGATCTATACCTACCATGCTCATACCACCAGGCTGTCTCTCGATCACCACCACCTCACAGCCTTTCCAATTTGCACCAGGAAATGGTTTTATCACACCACTCTCGCTCGTCACTAGATAACCAGATTTCTCGTCCACGAGACGACGGAGTTTTGTGTGTCTATTTTGCGCTCCTTCATATATTTCTTGAATGGATAGCGGCTGAGCCGCCACATCAGATTCTACATCAAAACCAATGGTTTCGATTTGAAGCCCTATTCGAGCAAACGCCCGCTTTACAGCAGTATGCTTTATCGGACTTTGACTACTGACATATACATCTACGATTTCGCTCATCCTTGTTGCTCCGCTGCTCCTCTTAATTGTATAGGAAGGATGTTGTCACCTTCCTCATGTTAATAGTCTACACTGAAATGGATAAGCACATAAGAGGCCCTAACGGATTCAAAAGATGAAACTCAAAAGAAAAAGATACGTATCTCTCAACGTATCTAATCTGTTATAAACTCTTAGAATACATTATTAATAACTCTTCTTTGAGTATCCCGAAGCTATTAGGACCGCAACCTTCAGTTGAAACTATTATTTACTAAAAGCTATTTATCCTTGATATTGAAGCCTCCGTCAATCAATAAATCAGTCCCTGTGGCATATGAAGCATCGTCAGAAGCCAAGAATAAAACAGCCTGGGCAATTTCTTCAGGTTGTGCAATACGACTTAGAATTGTCTGTTTGCTAATTTTGTCAAAAATTTCAGGAGGCCAGCTCTTTGACATATCTGTTTTAACATAGCCAGGAGAAACACTATTTATACGAACCGTTGGAAATTCCTTTGCTAGTGCTTGCGTCAGAGCAATAACTCCCGCCTTGCTAATGCCATAAGTCAGGCTTTTCATACTTGTGAGACTATAGTGACCTTTAATTGAAGCGATGTTTACGATTGAACCGCCCCCACGTTCAACCATACCTGGAATGATTGCTTGAATACAGTGTAGTGTACCAAGGACATTCACCTTGTACTCTTTAAGGGCTTGCTCATCATCGGCATCTCGAACATCGGTATTTCGCGACCTACCAATCCCTGCGTTATTAACAAGAATGTCAATTACGCCTAGTTTCGCAATCTCCGAATCAACGGCTTTTTTATCTGCGACATCGAAAAAGGTTTTTAATGAACCTTCAATTTCCTTATGTGTTTGGTTGAGCTCATCAGAGTCCGTACTTGCATGGACTATGACTCTGTAGCCTTTTGATGCCGCAAGCATAGCAACCGCTTTGCCTATACCTCGACTGGAACCGGTGATGAGAATTGTCTTCATACCTTGATTATACAGGAGAGGAAGAATCTAAGAGATATAAGGTAGAAATATAAAAATAAAAGACATCTTATGACATCTTTTATATATAAATTCAATTGGTGCAGCAGATGGATAAAAGTTTTCACTTGATAAGAGGTGAGCTAGATCGTTGGCGGTTGATCCTTGAAGTTCCTTATCAAGAATATCTACAACATAAGTAAGTGTCGGGACTTACACTCTGTACGCTCAATAGTATGTATTTTGTCTGCGATACCATCATGCAGCGAGCTGATGAACCGTTTATGATTTAAAATGAGCTAGTGATCTGGCGAACTTGTTCAGCCTCTATAATTCTATTATACAATATCGGCCTATCGCGCTAGAAAGCTACCGTTGCCTAAGCCCTCTTTTTCTTACCGTTACTTTGCGTAGTTGTATTAGTATTATAATGCCTCTCAAACAAACCGATGCTCATTGTATCAGGCATAGCAATTCTATCGCCATTGTCAAAATCGAAAAGCTTATCCATATCTAGGGTATTGAACGCTTTGACCTGCGTATCTTTTGGCTGGGGTATTCGTAGTCGTGATTTATGAAGTGCAAGCATATTATGAAGCAACATCCCCGACAAGTAGGTACTGGTAAACCTCTGTTCCCATCTTATAAACTTAAAGGTTCGTGAAAACTGCTTAATAACCTTGTCGGGTGTCTTTTCTGTTTTTGAACTAAGATACATAAATGTATCCTGCTTGTCTGCGCCAATAACCTTGCCGTCATCTATCTGGAATCCAAACTGAGTATCAAGCAGGGCTGCACCGTGCTTATAAACATTGTAGTCCTGATTATTTAATATATCTGAGCCAAGTCTGACCAGCATGTATACCGCATTAGCTATGCCTTTTTGCCACTCCTCATCACTAAGTGTTGAATACAGCTCCCTCGGACCGAGAAGTATTTTTGCTACTTCTTCGTCATGACTACCTTCAAAATACTCCCTCTTAATCAGCTTGTCGATTCTGTCTTTAAACTCTCGAAAACTCTGCATTTGCTCAACTCCAACCCATGGACAGTCAGGATTTTCAATATGAGCAAAGAACAATCTAAAGAATGATTCTATAGCGTGGTAGCTATTGATAGCGAGCTCTCTTTTGGCATAGCCCTCTAACCACTTGCTATCTATATCCGAATCTTTCACTGTCAACTTGCCTACGCTAAAGCCCTTATCTAAGTGCTCCTTCATCGGCTGCACGTCTGCAATGAAACTAGCTAGAACAACGGCTTTATTTACAAAGTAGTCCTCGTCATATTCACCATAAAATTGCTTGTTAAGCTCAGCGATTGGATTATTTGGGTCGTCTAAAGATAGTGGGATAAAAGAGTCTTCATCCGCTTCGTTTGGAGGTGTCTTGTCTGCCATATACCTATAATAAGCCAGTTCTAACAGTACAGAAAGTTATAGCCGCCACAAAGCTAGATTTTGCCTTCTAATTGAACTTTATTTTTTATCTATTTCGTAAATATTTGCTCTTGGCTTAAGATAGTAATCTCGTAATCCTAATTCCCAAATTATAAATAGTTTTGTTATGTCGGAGATAAAGATATTGTTGATTTCAGCTTCCAGATGCGTCTCTTCCTCTACGTAATAGTCCGTTCGATCGCTTGCTTGATGAGCATGTGGGTGGCGTAGACTATCCAGATATGCAAGAGATTCTATATTACCGGTATCATTATTCGGTCTTAACATTCCCATTTTATGGAGTATGCGAATTGCAAATAGATTTGACCGAGTCGACGGCATTCCGTATTCCTTAAGTAGCGCAACAGAATCAGGCATACTCATCTGTACCTTCTCATGTATAAGGTCGAGTAGACGCCAATATTGAGTGTACGCTTCGGTCAAAAGTTTTAGCTCTTGCAATTCATTTGCCCGTGACCAAATAAAGGCTGAATTAAAAAAACTTCTCAATTTGGCTTGTCCGATATTTAGACCGGAAATATCTTCTAAAAGTTGCATACCCATATTTCCAAACTTTTCCGAAACATGCGAATTTTCAGCAAGCAAATGTTCTTTTCTCTCGTTATGTCCACTTGTACCGTAGTTTATTTCTGTAGTTAAAATGTCGTAATCTTCAGAATAGACATGTTCAAAGCAAAACGAATACAAAATACGTATTTCTTTTGAGACACGTTCGTAAGAGTCTTCGCTTAGTCCATCCTTCAAATTTGCTACAAGACTATGTCCACCGACGCCATAAGTTGTAACCGCATTAAGTAACTTGAAGTTTGTAATATTAACGTTGACGCCTATATCGGGTATATTAGATCGAAATTGTGCCATGTTATTACACTCCTGATCGTCCTCTACCAACGCTCACCCCAAAGAAGTGTGAGAGCATACTAGCAACCTCTTCAACGGCGTTTTTGTCGATTACTGCATATTGCTCTTTAGATTCTGCACTACCGTGAGTTTCTACTTCCTCTATTACATAGGTATCATTCATTTGCTTGTGTAACGTGAGACGATAATGTTCATTACCGCCAAAGCCTTTATATATGTGGAGAATGCTGTTTTCCATAAAACAATGCCAATGATTTTTGGACTCATCGTTGCCGGCACTTAACTTTTCGTAATCATCGTTACTGATTTCCCAATGTACGGGAATAGTTCGGACTTTTTCTAATGGTTTAAATTGGCGATCTAGGCTGCTCATTCTAATTCCCTTTTCTTAAGTGTGGCGACAACTTTATCAAATGTGCCTACACCATTCTTATTATCAAGATTTGCTCCTGAAATAGATACATTCTGCCAGCTATTTAGTTCTAAATAAGGGTAGCTGGCAAGATTAGGTACTGCTTCGATCCACTTATCTCTTGCGCGCATGATAATAATTGTCTTACCAAGCCGCATAGCCTCACGCACGAGGTGGAACTGATACTGTTGCGAAGGAACGTAATGCTTGTTATATGTGTAGGTCACGGAGTGGTATGGGAAGAATTCAATCATCATTACCCCTTGAGCCAATTCATCACGAGTAACACCTGCTTTTTCGAGTGGCTTCAGCCTAGCCGTCCACCACTTGTAGCCTCCTGTTTCTTGAACCCTAGGTGACAAATAAAGAAATCCAGAATTGGTACTATGATCCAAGTTGGCGCGGGCTTCATGAACCCAGTAAGGATTATCGAAGTTAGTTGTTGCGTCTGCTTCCTCAAACCCTGGATTAAGTAATAGGCAAACCACTTTTGCTGTTTTGATGTCTCCTCCGTAAGGTTCTGGAAAACCATCGAAACGAAGACCGTCTCGCTTATATTTCGGGTTGTTCAATGTCTCAATATCACAGGGTGCGACAAACGGAGCTTGTTTTGGCAAATCTAACCAAGGATTGTCCATATTTAGTTTGATCGCCCCTTAGGTGATTGTACAGCACGGAAATGTCGAGTATCAAGCAAAAACACATCTCCACGTAACTTATGCCACCTATCAATACATTCGAGAACTTCGGCCACAGCATCCACGAGTAACCTCCTACCATCATTGTTAGCTAGCATAGGAAGCGTATATTCCGCCCTATATTTACCAATGTTTATATCGTTGAATGCAGCTACAGCAAATTGCCCGGATTTCTTTGTTTTTGACATAAGCAAATACCGATTTTCAAACTTATTAACTTTGTTAAGCTCGCTTCCGTTTATTACTTTGTACTTATCATCGGGTTTACCATTTGCTTTGTAGTAACGCGGTTCGGTAGCGGTTTCAAGCTGTCTTATGGCGCCTATGAGTCGTATGAAGTTATTACGTTCTTCTACATTTAGATTATTGTATGTCAGCTCACTAGAGACTAGATCATTGATAGCCTTTTCGCTTTGCAACCAGTCTGTTGCCAGAAAGAATACCATTACACTATTCACTTCAACACTCTTGAGCATTTTTTCTGGTGTCATTTGTAGTAACTTGAGTACCTTATTTAATCCTGGCGTTGGTGTACCAATTACCAGCGGCGCTATGCGATTTAATAATGTAAGCAGTTCGCGATCGGCTTGCATCTTCACATAATCAGATAGGTCTTTATTTTTTTCCGCTTCTGCCTTCTCCCTTACTTGCTCATAAAGGAAGATGACTATCGGTATGATAACAAGACTGGCACTAACATTTACCAACAAGTCCGATAGCTTTCCGTCAAAAGTTAGCGATACCAAGAACAGCACTATGCCTGCCGCCAGAGGCAGTACGTATGGGTATTTGTTTATTACTAATTTTATATTCATCGTAATTCAATGCTAACACTAAAGATACGATTATCGCATCTGGTTTAATTTTTCTTATCTGACGGGTTTAGATTTAATCCGAAAGTTGTTCCTAAATTGTCACCAAGTTCTATTAAGTAATCAGTAACATCGCTGTGCTCTAAGTCTGTAGGGTGTTTGATAATGATTTCCATAGCTTCACTACTGAGGTCAACACTGCCGATATTTTCGCTGATTAAACGTATTGCTTCATCGGGTATTGATTTAGTCCTCAAGAACTCTGCTGCTCCTCGAAACTTACTACCTGCTGCATATGCTCCGACATCCATCATTGCTACTAGGCAATGCTCCATCTGCTCTTCAAGGTTATTCTTCTTAGCAATGTCGTAATGTTCTTTCAGTCGCATTATTGAAAGGCTTGCTCCCCGAATATTGCCCTCATCAATCGTTCGTTCTGCGAAAGTTTTTATTTCGTACATCAATGAGAAAAGGGTATTTCGATTATCGGTATCGCGCTCCGAGTCAACGCAATAAGGTGCAAGTTTGTCAGCGATCACATACAGGCAGTCGTAATGTATCAATGGATACATATCTGGTCTACTTCTTTCAAATGCATACCCAACACCTAAAACGGCGTTCATGAGGGCGCTGAACTCAGTTTCATACATAATGTTCATGAGCATTTTTTCTTCAGGCTTACTCCCAGACAACATCCTCTCGCCAAGCCAGCCTAGACATCTGTCAATGTTGTCCGCCGTTTCCTTCATTTTTTCCGTCTCAATACTGGTCTCGTTAATAATACCCTCACCAGCACTACGGATTGCCGACATGACACTTCTGAACACAGCTGGCTGCTTACCCATATATTCATCTCCAACGTCTTGCCATAAGTCTATTAGAGGATTGAGCTCATTTACACTCTTCCTTTCAACCAATGCAGTCGCGATGCGATCAGTACTTTCAACTGCTTCAAGCAGAACACTCTGTAGTCCGTGTGCACCTGCTAGTTCTATGCAATTATCGATAATTGCTGAATAGTATTTAACGAGTTCATAAAGTATCTTGTGGTGCTTTGATTTCGTTACATCAATTATTACTTTCTCTAGAGATCGTAATGCGGCTTGCGAAGCCTGCAAGTCGTCTCTACGAACCGCTTGCATTAGATAACTTTCTAACGGTAGCAGCGGATTTTCTTTATCAGCTATCTTAGTTTTTCTCCGATTGTAATCTTCAAGTTTCTTTTCGTATTCGGCATTTATTTCTTCGTCACTACGTTCGTCAGTATCATCAGCTGTAGCATTAAAGAACCTTATATGAATTGGAGGCGTGGGCATAGGAAGATAGGCGTCTTCAAAATAAGATTTGATTGCATCGGGTGTTGTTTGCTTAGACAGAAAGTCCAATGCGTTTGATGGTATTAGATACTTGGTTTCTTGAATTATTGCCAAGGCCAAACCTATAAACGTCGAGATGACCAGCAATAGGTTAAGGATCGCAAACCATTCTGAATGTACAATAGCGTCTGAATGTGCATTAAACCAAAGATAGTTATGCCTGTCGAGTGATAGCAACAAGGTTGCTAGTGATGTCGACAAAATGCTAATAACGAGTAGGATGCTAGTGGTTACGAACGACACCCCTTTAATCATTCGCTGCGTGCTCTTGAATGAGAGTAATGGCCTAAGCACTTGCATTAGGGCGATTAGTCCAGCAAAACCTATGCCAAACACTGTAACCTGTATAACGAATAACGAATTGTAGTAGCCGCTTAAGTCACTCATATTCTCTCATCATAACATTCGTACCAATCACTTGCTACAACCCCAGTAATTGCCCCCCCGTCAGTCAATTATTTCCCTACTGTGTCTCGTGCTTTTTTCGCCGATCGCCGCCCAACTTTTTGTCGTAAATGCGGCTCCTCTTCATCCTTGTCCCTAAAATTAAAATATATGACAATGAGACCCATAAGGAAACCGATAGCACCCATTGAGACTGTAAGGCCAATAGTAAGGATTAAGCAGATTAGTGCTGCTATAAATCGTTCTGTTTTCTTGTTCTTTTCATTCATATAAATATAATATTTTTAGCTTGGCTAGTATTTTTTTGGCCTCAAACATATCTTTATTTCTCTACTTTCCTCTTATTCATTATTTTAGTAGTAAATTTATAAAACCAGATGGAAAAAGCTACAGTTATCGCAAAGGCGATAGCAATCAAGATAGTACTGTTATAGTTTCCATAATTCACGCCATCAGTACCCTTAACATTTCCAAAGATAGCACTTCCAGCCGAGGCCAATAAGATAGTTACTACATTTATAACTGCCACGGACAAAACTGCATCGACTACGATTATTATTAGCTTACGAACCATAATGCTCCTGCTGCTACTTGCAGCGTTATTAGTAATTGTTTTCGTGGCAATCAAAAAGCCCGCCACGAGTGATGACCTTTCGGCCATCCATAATCCTTTCGGACTACGACAACGGAAAGAAGTACTCATGACGAGCTGTTTCTTTCCGTTGATTTGATTGACCATGCCACCGCTAAAGCAATGGTTTAGGCCATAGGCGACGAGTCGCTTGAGGATTACTATATAACAATCAGGGTAACTATTAAAGCACAAGCCGTTCACTATTCCCGCTACAGGCGGCGAAGTTATAGTGCAGAGGTCTTAATCTTTGAATTCGTTGTATATTTATCAACAATATATATTGACCGTGCAGGAATTTTTTTGGGCGTAAATCGCTGCTCTCCCTATCGAAAACAACACCGTTACACTTGACATATGACAAACATAAGCGTATAGTTGGACATAGAACTAAGTCCCCAGAGTACTTCGGTACACCCATTGTTAATTTTTGTTTTATGGGGACGAACAGCATAAGAATTCAATCAGTCCCCTCATTGTTCAATGAGGTAAGGAAGATAGGATTTTTATGCCTTTTTCTTTACAGAATAATGAAAAGATTCTAGATTCAGGAACAGAAGAACGTATTCCTGAGATTAGTTTCAAACAAAAGCGAAAACAGGATGCCTTAGACCTTGCATTATTGGTCTACGATATGTACAAGGAAAGTCAGATGAGTGATAGGATTATGGAGATTAACAGGAGTGACAATGACTAAAAACATACTCGCAATAGCCAACTATCGTGTTTCAAGTGACGAACAGCTACTCAATGACAGCCTTGCACGACAAAAAAGGTCTGTAGAGAAAGCTGCCGACGAACTTGGCGTTAAAATTGTACGCCATTGGTCTGGAAGCGTATCAAGTAAAAAATGGGCTAACTTGGATCGAGATGATCTTGAGCAAATGCTTACCGAATGTCGGCACAACCGTGCGATTAAATATGCCATTTTCGATGAATTGGATCGTTTTATGCGTTCAATGCTTGAGTTAGCTCACTTTATCGTCGAATTCAAAAAGCTAGGAGTGGAGGTAAAGTTTGCCTCACAGCCTAATCTAAAAACAGATACTGCTTCCAATACCCTGATACTCATGCTTGAAGCCTTCAAAGCGGAAGGCAGTAACGAGGAAAGGCAAAGAAAGTCTATTGCAGGGCAGATCAATGCCCTACGAGACGGCCGGTATCCATTTGCTCCTAAGCCAGGCTATATGGGTGGGCGAAAAACTGGTGTACCAGCAATACACCCGATCAAGGGACCCGCATTACAAAAAGTGTTATTAGACATTGTTAATAAACATGTTACGCCGTCGCAAGGTTTGATCGACTTGAATAATAGTGATTTCATGAAGGGTGGTCATTCATTATATAAGATGGATAAGTTCCGTAAGATCGTAACTGATTCATTCTATGCAGGTGTAGTCGAAATAGATAAACAAGTGAAGTTTCGTAATGAAAATGGATTACATGATCCCTTAATCACTTTAGAACAGCATTATGAACTCGTAAGAATAATGGACAAGAAAAAGAAAGTCCAAGCTGGTCCAAGGAAGAATGGCAATCCCGACTACCCATTGAGTAACTTAGTTACATGCAAACTTTGTGTCGGTAAATCAACGATACCAAGATATGCAGGATTCAAACATAGCAATGGGAAAAGTAAGACACTTGTTTATCACAAATATAGATGTCGGTCATGCAATAGATACATTCCAAGGGAAGAACTACATCCAAAAATTGAACTCCAATTCCAGAGCAATCCGATCACACAAGATGGCGAGCAAGATTTTGTCGAGGCATTAGACATAGTATGGAAGCGTAAAGAAGCTCAGGCAAGACAGGACGCGGTGCGATTGAATGAAAAAATCAAAGATGTAAAAAATGATATAAATAACCGTGCGATGGCGGCCATAGACCCATCCAATCTTTCCATTAAGTCGGAGATTTTGTCGAATGTCGCAAAGCTAAAAAGCGAACTGGAAACCCTAGAGGAAGAGTCATCTGGCTTGGTCATTAAAGCTGATAACGACAAGGAGCGTTTCTTGCAGTTTGCTTTCAGTTTTGTACGTAACATGGGCAATCGCTTTCTTGAAATATCTCATGAGAACAGAGTGAGGTGTAAACAAGTCGTTTTTCCAGCAGGATTTCAACTCGACGCAAATAATAAAGTTTACACCCCCGAAATTAGCCCTCTTATCACCTTAGCCACAAACAAAAAAGACCTTCCAAAACTTGAAAAGTCTCTTATGGTGCGGGTTAAGAGACTCTAACTCTCGACCTCATCCTTGGCAAGGATGCGCTCTAAACAACTGAGCTAAACCCGCATATTACTTCACAGATTATAGGGGAGAAAGGGTGATATTGCAAGGGGTTTTGAGTTCTATCGGTCGGCACTCCTAGACGGCGACCAACTATGGCCTCCCTATTTCCGATCAAAGAAAATTGGAACTGTATGTTTGAAGATTTGATAATCTTATCTGATCATTTGGATGAGTTAGATATCAAAGGAGTAATCCAAAACTCTATTGAGTAAGTTCCCCGTCAATAATCTTCACAGTGTTGTCACCAATTACGTATGTTGAATCGCCATCCACAACAATTGCTGCTTCATCGCTTAAGCCGTAAATAACTCCTTTATAATTCTTGGCGATTTCTAGTAACACTTCTTTGCGGTTATTGGGGAAAAGTTTAGAGTTAAGATGTGGTTTAATAGCCACATCAACTAAGCCAAGATACTCATTGATGTCATAGTCATTTTCTTCGCCATATATTTTGGCGTACGCTTCAGTTGAAACTCGATTGCACATAACCATCGAACCTGCACTACTGCCAACATATACTTTTGTCTCAAGTAATTCTGGAAGCAATTTGTCGAGACCTGCCTTTTTAATGACACTCATCAGGTAATCGGTATGACCGCCGATAACGAAAATCACATCAGCCAACTGGAGCCTTGTCTTAACCGTTTCAAGATCAAGCGCGAGAAGGTTCACTAACTCTATACGGCCTTTGAAATTATCTTTTATTTTATTGAGATCATCCAAGACCCAACCATGGTCCCCATGCTCAACAGCGTATGCTTCGTTTATAACAGCAAAATTGATTTCGTTCTGAGGTTTTCCCGCAAGCTCGACGCATTTTGCAATAATTTCAGGCGTACAAAAGCCATTTGAGGTGAGAAGAAGCTTCATCCTAAGAATTCCACAAGCTCATTGTGTATTGTCCCGTTACTTGCGATTACACCTTCGGCTTCTTCTGAGAGAGTCTTTCCTTTCAGGTCAGTTACTTTGCCGCCCGCTTCCTCGATGAGTAGCTGACCGGGTAGATAATCCCACAAATGCAGCCCAACTCGGAAATGGAAATCAGCAATACCTTCGGCAATATCACAGAGTAAGCGTCCAATACAAGCATTAATAACATGAACATTCCGAACGTTGAGAAGTGTCTTTTCGTACAAAGCAAGATTTTCTTTGCGAATTTCCATCTTAGAACTCATGTGGGTGTTGGCATACATCGATGCGAGCTTTAACTCACTTGAAACATGCAGTAATTCACCATTTTTTGTTGCTCCGTTACCTTTTTCGGCAATATAGAGCTGTTCAATAATCGGGAAATAAATGACACTTGCTATGGGTTGATTGTCTTGCAAGATAGCTATCATCACACAAAAGTCTGGACTTCCTTTGAAGAAGTTACCAGTCCCATCTAAAGGATCGATCGTCCATGAGTATTCGCTACCTTCACCCTGGTGCACACCACTTTCTTCGGCAAGAATTGCATCTTGCGGGAAGTGCACTTTGATGCCGGCGATAATTGTCTGTTCAGCTTCTATATCGGCTTGAGTTACAAGATCGCGGGGGTTTTTATTGTTAGACTGTACGTCTTGACGAAAATATTTAAGTTCAATTCTTCCCGCTTGTTTGGCAAGCTGGACTGCGAGGTCGAGACGAGTGAAAGATGTTGTCATACAGTCAAGTATAACGTAGAGCTAAGATCGTTAATCTATATTCTCTAATAATTCCATACAGACCCTACCAGACTTGAACTAAAATAACAGAGACGGTCAAAACAAAATGTCCCAGGACATAAATCCTGGAACATTTTGTATCTGTTGATAATTTTGGTGGACCTTACCAGACAAAACTGGAACTGTGTCTTCTACGGTCTCCAGATTCTTTATGGACGTTTGGAGCAACTAGATATTGGAACCGTCATCAAAAAGCAACAGCGAGGCATTTATTAAAATTTCCAAATGCCATCTTTAAGAATTCTGTTAATCTTAGGAATATCTAGCGATCGAAATGAACGCTTCTATTGACTTATTTAATTATATCTGGTATAATTAAATACGGTTCCTCGGAAACCTTATGGGAGTCTGAGTTGAACAGAACCTTGCTACTTACTAAATTGTGCCTTCCAGTTTGCCGTTCAGGGTAGCAATCTTGCTATGTTGAACGGCAAACTGGAAGAGAGTCCAGTTTCGCAACTGGCGGCAGAGAGATCGCTGGTATGGGGGAGCCCTAACATACGTCTAGGAGATGACCATGTCAAACTCACAGAACACCCGCACCACCAAGCGTCACTTCTACCCGAAGTTCCTGACCGGACAGCGCATCCTCGTGCTCGTCCTGGTCATGTTCATCGCGGCGGCAGCCGGCATCCTGCTGGCCCGTCCCGCGCCGAGCAGCACGCCGACGGCGACCGAGATCGCGCAAGCGGTCAACGGACCCGCCACGTTCCAACGGCCTGGTGTCATGGAGTACGTCGTCAAGACGAACTCCTGCATCGTCGGAGGCACCGTGACGTCCGCCAACTGGCACGTCGGTGCCAAGACCGTGGGTGTCGACGCGGTGGACTGGAAGACCGTGGACTACACCGCGTTCACGTTCAAGGCAGACAACGGCCAGGTCTTCACCGTCTCCGACAACGACGCACTGTTCATGGATCCGGGTGAGAACCTGGGGCTCGAACTGGACTGCGATCCCGCCACGATGAACACGGCAAAGTCCTTCGGGATGATCGCCATCATCTTCGGCGGAAAGTAGCTCCGGCTGATCCTTCGGGATGAAGCCGTGAGTTGGCCCAACTAGTAAGACAGCAAGACGTCGGTGGACGACGTAAAGCCACCCCCCTGATCATCGCGATCAGGGGGATTTTCCTTTTTTGACTAAGATTGGTAAAGTCTCTATGTTTGCCCATCTATAATATTCGCTCTGTAGGCCCTCCCAGACTCGAACTAAAATAACAGAGATGACACAAACCAAAATGTTCCAGGATTTATTTCCTGGAACATTTTGTATCTGTTGATAATTTTGGTGGGTCATACCAGGGAAAACTGGAACTGTATTTTTGATGGGCTTGTTGTTTTATGCGAGCGGATAGAAGGACTATATACTGGAGCGACTCTTAGATAATGTAATCAATGCTGGACGCTATTTTTTAATAATTGCTTAGTCCAGCGCTTGATCTTAGCTTCATGCTTTTCTTTACTTCGGGCATATTCCTATAAAGACAATCCCGTTATGTATAGTGATTCGTAATAAGCGCGTATCTTTTCTGCTGCTTGCTTGGCGGACATTTTACCTAAAACATAGTCACCAGCAATCTTTTGAGATTCCTGTGAAACTTTTAGGCCTTCGAGTTTTTCGTTGGCGATAGCTTGTTCGACAATTTTTCTTCGTTTTTGCGTAGGTGAATTCATACTTATACTTTAGTCTACAGATGGCTTCCTGTATTGCTTTTCTTTGTCGGTTGTGCTATTATTTAGATATCAAGACGAAAAGAGTTCCGAACGGTTAGTTGCCTAAGGAGCTCTTTTCTTATTTCTTGGTCTTGGTACGAGCTATCTTTCGCTTCACGTCTTTATCATCAAGATATGCAAAGTATGACGCCCCTATTTGCTTGTAGAGTGACGACCGGAATTTCTTATTCGGAAAGAGAATTTTCTC
This sequence comes from Candidatus Saccharimonadales bacterium, assembly GCA_035317825.1. Classification (NCBI taxonomy): domain Bacteria; phylum Candidatus Saccharimonadota; class Candidatus Saccharimonadia; order Saccharimonadales (SeqCode); species Saccharimonadales bacterium (SeqCode). The sequence continues at coordinate 15,688 of DATHGB010000020.1, forward strand.
CAGTTTTGACTCTTCAATAAGGTAGTCAATTAGCATCTTATAATCTCCGTCACCAGAAACAAGCACTATTTTGTCAAAATCTCGATCTTTATGGAGACGCTTCATGACTGAAAATATGATATCGGAATCAACGTTTCCCTTCTTATTGCCAATCATTGCGGAATTATGCTGTCTGAAAACAAGAATAAAACCAGCATTCTGAATGTTTTCGTAAAGCTGTTCAATTTTTAAGCCTTCCTGTACATATCCAAGATAATAAAATGCCCTTTCGACCTTGTATTTCTCGCGAAGGTAAATTCGAAATTTATACAAATCAACGCCCCAGGAAGGCTCGGCACTCGCCGTGCCAAGATGTAAATTTTGACCATCAATGTAACAATAATTTTTCATAAGGTGTTTTTATTATAACATTGTTGCATAAGCACTATTCTTTCCGTATGAGATATCCTGTAATTCTCTAAAAGTTTCGGGCGTTCTGTACTTCTACAGAATGGCTACGCTAAAACCCCATTTTACAAAGCTTTTTTGAAGTTGATCGAAACAATAATTCCGTACAAACCCTCCCAGACTCGAACTAAATTACAGGGGCGATTTTACAAACTAAAAATCCGAGAACTTAATTCTCGGATTTTCGTATCTGTTGGATAATTTTGGTGGATCATGGCAGGGAGAACTGGAACTGTATATTCTCTGACCTTCAGATTCTTTGTGATCGCTTGGAACAACTCAACACTGAGACTACGCTTGGAGAGGATGATTTATATATAACGAGCTGCCATTCATGAACTATTTGTATAGCTGACTATGCGTACCAATATGTGTAAACATAGCTGTTTCATCATCTACCAGGTAGTAGATAGCTCTATAGTCACCAGTAACATCAATACCGTAGCTCCCTTTGTATGGAGTATTCAGCGCGTGGTTTCTTAATACGTAGTCAAGGGGATCTTTACTGAACCTCGTGATGCGTTCAACCATCTTTTCTTTTACCTTTGAAGAAAGCTTGCTAGCCATTTTATCAAAGCGTTTATGAAAAACTACGTTCATAAGGAGTTAAGATGATCTGCTACTTCGTTAGGCTTAACAAAAACCTTCGATATGTTTTTATTTTGTTTGTAGTCGTCAATCGCTACGCTAAGCTCATGCTCGATTTCTGGTCGTAAACGAGGAAAAGCCGACACAGTTAACGAACGACTGCGGACGAACTCTTTCAGGCTTGCTGATATTACAGTGGTAAGCGGTACACCGATCTCATCGGCTAGGTCCTGAGCTTCACGCTTTAGGGCCTTACTAACCTTTATGTTGATGATAGCTTTATCTAATGTATTCATATACCAAAGTATATACAATGGTATATACTTTGTCAAGTATCAAATTCCTACAAAAATAATGGTAGTGGCTACCTAAAATCTACTAGCCATATAGCTGTTTGCTTCCTGTGACTGCTGCCTCATAGTCTCACAAAGATATGTGAGTACACACGAGACTACCTCTGTTTAATTTCATACGACTGTTTTATTGTATTTTTTAGAAAAACAGTCGTTTTTGTCGTATGAAAAGTAAGTTATTATTAATAATTAAACTACCTACACTGAGTCTTCCCCTCCCAGACTCGAACTAAAATAACAGAGGCCACACAAAACGAAAAGTTCTAGAAAATAAATTCTAGAACTTTTCGTATCTGTTGATAATTTTGGTGGGCCATGCAAGGGAAAACTGGAACCGTATTTTTGAGGGTTTGATTGTTTTATACGAGCGAATAGAAGAATTAGATATTGAAGCGACTACTTGTACTCAATAATTTCGGATTATTACCAATAAGACTACTATTTGGAAACTTTAGTAGAGGGAGATTTTGCAATCGTAATTTTTACTAGTTTACGAAATGTACTTGCTTTCATGTGACTATTATACCACCTCACCCGCTTCTTCAATAAGGATTTTGAGTTTACTTTTGATCGCCACGCTTTTTACGCTTAATCAAGATCACTATGCCCCATACAATGGCTACGGGCACAATTATGTAAAGTGCATAAATTATGAATGGTAATATGAGAAAAAATATATTAACTACTTGGTCTTGGTTCATCTGTTTCTCCTCTTTAATAATTTCGTGTTGCGGTGCGGGACGGCGGCGGAATCTCTCCGCCGCCGTCCCTCCTCCGTCAGGAGGTGTTACGGCTGCTCTTCCCGCTGGCACTTCCATCCGAAGATGGTGTGCTCGTAGACGGTGGCGACCGATCCGGGCCACTTCGCGTTGCAGTAGGCCTGGATGTCCAGATCCCCACCGAACGTGACACCGGCCGGGATTGACAGGTCGTAGCACGTCAGGGAGTACGGGTTGCCCCAGTCGATGGACGTGGCGCCCGTGCTTCCCTGGTAGCGGCACACGGACGTGGCTTCGACCGGGTACAGCACGTAGTAGCCGGACTCGGCCGATGCCGGAGCAACGCCGATGATGCCGATGCCAGCCGCAAGGCCAAGCGTCGTCGTGAGGGCAAAGAGCCCTCGCTTAATGGTGTTCATTCTTCACACTCCATGGTGTGTGTCGGACGTGAACATAGGAGATTAATATCAGGGACTCATTCGGATCTGTCGAAGAGTGTGACAATACAGACATGAATGGATTTCACATCTGCTCTCACCTCTAAAGATTATGTACAATAACGTCTTATATTGCAAGGTCGAGAGACTCCCAAAGACTAGACGAGATGGAAATAGGCCAACTGCTCTCCCGCCCTCCCAGACTCAAACTAAAATAACAGAGACGGTGCAAAACAAAATGTTCCAGGAAATAAATCCTGGAACATTTTGTATCTGTTGATAATTTTGGTGGATCATGCCAGGGAAAACTGGAACTGTGTTTTTGATGGGTTGATTGTTTTATCTGGGCATATAGAAGAAATGGATATCGAGGTACTTATAGAAGTCTAGCCACTAGGTATTAGTTATCACCATCAAATAGTGACAGATAATCTCCGTAAATCCATTTCTGTGCATACACATTTTCACCTTTCTTCATTGGTGAAAGGATACCTATGCCGACAAGTCGTTCAATAACTTTATAGCCGCCTCGCTCCGTGTAGCCTGTCCATTTTACAATATCTGCAATACCAGCAATCGGAATTTTGTACAAGTTTTCAAGTACTTTAACAGTAGCTTCAGAAGCCGTACGATTAAGCATCTGAACCTTGGCCATGTCACGCTCTCGAAGTTTTGTAATTGCAGCACAGGTAGCAATGGCGGAGTTAGCAATCTCAATAACACCATCAAGAAAGAAATCAAGCCATTCTACCACTTCTCCATTATGATAACCATCGAGCTTCTCATAGTATAGTTTCTGATGTTGCTTGAAATATGAAGATAGATAAAGAATAGGCATTTCTAGCAAACCTTTATACCAAAGGAACATTGTAATAAGCATACGACCAGTGCGTCCATTACCGTCATTAAATGGGTGAATTGTTTCAAACTGGGCATGTAAAAATCCCGCCTTAATAAGAGGTAAGAAGTCATCTTCTGCATGAATAAATTTCTCAAACTGGTCAAGAGCAGTTTTCATCTCATGAACTGGAGGCGGAACATATTTTGCATTATCTGGCCGAGTACCAGAAATCCAGTTCTGCTTAGTGCGAAATTCACCTGGATATGCAGGGTGGGTTACTCTAGCATTAGTCATCAATTTTTCGTGAAGTTCGCGAACAAATCGAAGGGTAATCGGAAACGTTTCGGCGCGTTTAAGCCCATAATTTAATGCATCAATATAATGCAGAATATCATCTACGTCAGCTGGCAAATTAATACTCGGCTCTACATTTTCCCGCTCAATTGCATCCATCATGGTAGCATTCGTGCCTTCTATTTGGCTCGATGATGATGCATCCTTGCGGATAAACATTGTCAGAAACCAATCCTTATCAGGTAATAATTCAGTAATACCATCTAATTTACCGAGCAGTCGAACTGCTTCTGTATGTTTAGCAATTATCTTACGGTCTAGTCCCAAATCACCTCCTGGCGGAAAGTCATTAGGTATAAAAGCTTTATAACCTTCTTTTTGGTGTACGTATTGTCCAATTAAAATCTTGTTCATATCTTTATCTCCAATATGAACATTATTGCATAAATCGTTCACATGTGCAAGATACATATGAACGATTTGTTAGAAAAATACAGGACAAAAAGTTTATAATCAAACAGTCATTATAAACTTGAATATTTTCTCTGACTACTCGTACCAAGCCCCGCCCTCCCAGACTCGAACTAAATTACAGGGGCGATTTTACAAACTAAAAATCCGAGAACTTAATTCTCGGATTTTCGTATCTGTTGGATAATTTTGGTGGATCATGGCAGGGAGAACTGGAACTGTATTTTCTCTGCAACCCAGGTTTTATACGAACGCTTATAGAAACTTAAGCGCTCTTGATGAATCGGAATCTCTGGTCTATAGACAAATAGGGTATTTTATGTTACAATAAAAGTCATGTCCGAGAAATTGGAATTACTACAGCCCCGCTCAACTGAAGAGACACCCGATTCCGATGTGCTCCCTACTATTGAGTGTGCGCTAGGGGTTGGGCAACTTGTCGATGATATCGAGATTGATGCCCATTATTTCGCAAGTCTTATGAGAGAGCACGGTATGAGCGATGAGACTATAAGCGATAGCGTCATCAAGGTGAGTGATGATCTCATAATCACAAGAAAAGATAAAGATAAAGGAAATGAAATACTACAATACGGCGTATATACACACGACAAACAGACAGCTACAGTATGGCTTGGTAGTATAAAAGATGGCACTGATTACGTTAAGGAAAAGCGTGATAGTGAAGACCCTCCTCGTCCGTATGACAGTAATAGGTTTGGTAGCCGCTGGGCATCCGAAGTTACCGTCCATGAAACCTCTCACCGTATAGATCATGCTACTGGGGATGAGTGGCGCGAAGAAAAATACGAATATTATGCGCAATTTGCCCCCGAACGACGAGTTCTCAAAGCTATAAGGAAGTGTTTACACATGACCAAGAATACAGATTTAGGTAGGATCGCTAATGCACTTCGAGTGCGTGAAGTATACAAAAACCCTTCGCATGAGCAATACCAGAATGCACCTGATGAATTACGAGCAGAAGAGCTAAGTGATAGAGAGTCAGCTAACTGGAAAGAGAATGACGACTTTCCTATACGCGTCAAGTTTAAATAGCAGATCGTCGACTCTCGCCCTCCCAGACTCGAACTAAAATAACAGAGGCCAAAAAAACGAAATGTTCCAGGAAATAAATCCTGGAACATTTTGTATCTGTTGATAATTTTGGTGGGCCACACCAGGGAAAACTGGAACTGTGTTTTCCTAGATCTGCAAATTTTATGCGAACAGCTGGAAGAGTTCGATATTGAAAATGTTATAAGTTGATAGTGATGACATATTTAGTTACTCCGATCGTTAGGTTGTTTTAATGTTTTCTCTCTGGCAAAGCATTTTTCCAACTTGCCGTTAATATCACTGAAGTCTTTGTCGTATAAGCTACATCCATACCCTTGATCCGTACTACCAATCCACATTGTTATACCGAGAGAAGGGTGGGCGACGTGCTTACTAAGAATAAATTGCGCCACTTTATTAAGCTTACTAATTACTTCTTGCTTATCATCAGGACCAAGGCTTTGCGGTACATTTAAACGGAGATTGACACCATATATGAATTTATTATTATACTTCTTGATTGCGTCCCCTAAGCTCGGTACATTGCCTCTCACAGGATTGTCTTCTAATGATGAGATTCCTGCATCGACATCAAAATCAGGCACAGGCTGATAAACTGTTTCTAGAAATGCTTCAGCTTCAGGTCGACCTTCGTATGCCCATATGGTAGCTGTATATGTATCAAAATAGACACCCGTGTTTCGACTTCTTCCTACCTCAAAAGTTAAGTTGTTATCGTTCGCAGGGTGGGCAGTACCAACTCTTTGTCCCGGATCACCTATCGAAACACCCTTATCTTCTAAATATTTAACTTTAAATTCTTGGCCGTACTTATCTTGTAGGTATTTTCCCATACCGGCTGTATCGATCGCCACACCTCCCCAAAATATAAGAAACGGTATTACAATAATGAGAGCTAGCCCCGCTCCAATAACTAGTGCGCGTTTATATGATTTGTGTTTCTTTGGGGGAACCATGTTACTGTTTTGGACTTGCTGTTTTATTGCAACTGGCATATCTTCCCCGTTTCTTGATAGTAATGGCATCTTTGACTCACTTTAAATATAGGTGAGATTTTTACAATAAGCAATATAAACTACCTGTATATTTCCGACTTGGTAACGTACAATAATCCAAAGAAGTATAAGGAAAAACAGACATGCAACCAAACAACCCTGATTCTGACCAACCGACTGAAGATCCATCTCAAAACGGTTCATCTATGAACCGGACGATTCAGCCCCTATCGTCTGAAGACGATATTCGTAAAGCAGTTGAAGCAGCACGTATAGTGTCACCTACTTCAAACCAGACCGTAAATCAGACAGGTGCACCGACTCCTGCAAGTAACGCCGAACCAACAAACACTTACGAACAAAGCACCCTCATTACTGAGCCAATACACCGACCGCCACAGGTAGTGCCACCACAGTTCCATGCAGCCTCGTCACAACCACTACCTCAGAATAATAAAAACAGCAAAGCTATTTTTATCGTCGTGGGGCTTATCATAGTCGCTGCACTTGCTATCGGTGCCTATTTTTTCCTTTTTAGCGGCAAAATAGCAGTGGGCGATTTAGTTCAAGAGACCCTCCAGCAGACCACATACAAGCGACCAAAGCAGTGGCATCCGGTAGGTACGGACGGAGCAGGCTGGGGAGATTTAAAGGCTGAAAACGGTAAATCATTGGCCTTCGTAGCCGTTAAAGAGTTGCAACAAACACCGCTTCCTGCTGGCGCATCTGATGCGATGTACGAGCAACTACGAACACAACTTGCGAGTCAAGCATCCGTCACTTCGATACAATCTACATTTCAAAAAGGCGTCGAATTCTGCACATCCGCTATGACATTTAAAGCTGAGCCGGACACGAGACAAACCAAAGCTACTATTGGTTTGTCTATTATGACGGGGTCGTGTAAAAGAAAAGATGGTGATTTTACTCTGAAAATTCGTATTGTTGCAGGTTTCTCCGATAGTCAGATTAGAGCAATCGCTCTTGGTGCAAGGAACGTAGACTGGGACAAAAATAGTGAAGCATTCCAGGCTATTCTAGATAGCGTGGGCCAAGTAAATAATTGATAGTACGGATCTCCTTAGCTGTAGATTCGGAAATATTTTTATATCGTATAATTTTTTAGACCCTCCCAGACTCGAACTAAAATAACAGAGGCGGCACAAAACAAAATGTTCCAGGAAATAAATCCTGAAGCATTTCGTATCTGTTGATAATTTTGGTAGGCCACACCAGGGAAAACTGGAACTGTGTTTTCGATGATTTAACGCTTTTATACGAGCGGCTAGAGGAGTTGGATACTGAAGGCAACCCTCCAGATTGAATTAGATATGTTATAATATATTTAATGACTAAAAAACAAATCACAATTCCAGCTACTGGATACTCAATACAATCCGACTGGCATGAGGGTATCGACAACAAAAATATTCTACTGACATTTGTCGGCTTTGGCTCAAGCAAAAAAAGTAATAGCGACTTTGTTGCAAAGGTTGTTTCTGACACCGGCATGAGCGCGCTTGTTGTTGACCTATCAGGTCATGGCGAAAGCCCATTTGACGTAAATGAGACAATGCCAGCACAACACGTGCTCGAAGCTACCAAAGCATACGACTGGATCAAGGCAAATTATCCAGAAAGTGCCGTTCACGTTATGGGCACGAGTTATGGTGGGTTCGTTGCATCGTACCTTAGTAGGTTCCGTGCGATTCACAAGCTTATTTTACGTACACCAGCAATTTATGAACCAAAAGATTTTTATACAGAACATCAATATATTGATAAAATCTTTGTCCGTGAGTACCGCCGGAACACCGAGGCTTTAAAGAAGCATCCGCTCTTTTTACAGAAGCCGCTGGCGACTATGTCAACGTTGCTTATTGTTCACGGAGAAGACAAAAGCGTACCCCACGAGACAACTGATGTGTATGAAGCTAATTTTGCAAACGAAACCTACGTTGCGAAAGGATTTGCTCATCCATTCCGTGATCCGTCTAACCCAGCAGAAGGCGTTGTTAAGTATTACGAGATTGTCGCAAACTGGCTCAATAAGTAGTTAGATAAATTTGTTACAATAGAACATTATTGCTTATATACATAATATGTGTTAATATTATCAAGTTGCCCATTGAGCTTATTTCAGTGGCGGAGTGGAAAAATCTGTCTGCATACCCCTCATCTAGGGAGAAAAAACAGTGACTCACACATGGGGTCAGTACAACGACTCTGATACAGAGCAAGGTCTCAACCAGTACGAAAGTGACGGGCTCCTGCTGCGCACACCGCACGACATCCAGGGCATGAACATGTCCGATCTCAGGGATGTCGCAAGGGAGTGCAGCGCACTGCTCGACAACACGTACAAGGGGAACTACCCGCAAAGTGCCAAAGACGTCAACGTACTGGCAACCAGTATGAGCAACGGCGAAACGCGCATGTTCGCGTTGCTGTCTGATGGGAAGATTATTGCCATCGCCAGCCTGGTTCACCGTCGCAATAGCATGCGCGGAAGCCTGAACTTCGTCGAGCTCAGCAAAGCCGCGAAGCTGCAAAGCGACGTAGCAAACACAGTCTCGGTGCGCCACCTATCGAAATACCGCCTACCTTGGGCCATGAGCAATTTGCCAGAAGTTGACTTCCTATACGGCTCTCCGCGAGCTGCATCGGAAGGCAAAGACGGCGCTCCCGGTGGAAGGCAGGCGCAAAGCGTATGGTGGGGCGGCCGACGACACGGCATCAACCTACCACTGCTTGCGACAAACGTTGGCTGGAACTTCCGCGTAGGCGGCATCGAACCCCTTACCGGGTTCGTTGTACCGACAAACGCAACGAAGTGGGCCATCGCTGTTGACAAACTACCGGTGTTTGTACCGAACGAAGCCGTGAAGCAAGCCATCTACACCCTCCTTGTCGAGGGAACGGATGGGTTCGTGACACCGCAACTTGTCGTCACTCCCGACGAACGACACGCTGTGCCGTTCACGCTTCGGGAGGCTCGACAGCCGTCTGCCGACATCGTGACTAAGTACTACGTCACGGAACAGGCCGAACACTTGACAGAACGATCGATGGTCGAGGTTGATGCGCATCTATACGATACCATCAGCCAAAAAGTAATCATCGAGAGTGATGTCGCAACTACGTCAAGGGGTGCGCAGATCATGCGCAGCCTGTTGGCGCAGGGATGGGCTTTCGCCGGATGGCAACCTTCCGAGGTTGTCTATGGCGGCATCTGCCCGATGCTTGCACGGGTTAATCCTCGTCAGCTCGGTGAGCTCATCCAGCCGGTGCACTACACCCAGTATTTTGACCAGGGCGGCCTCGGCCATACTCGGCAAGTATTGGATGAACTGTATCAGACGATGTACAGCAACGCGTCCGATCGCCTCACCACCGACTCCTCCCCTAGCTAGGAAAGCAGGAAAAACCATGGCTGACGTCATTTTGTTGGACAACCCGGTGCTGAAGTACCGGAAGAACAGCAGCGTTCCTGTCAGTGTCGGAGCCGTCGCAAGGCGGATCGCCGGACTTCTGGGCGGAGAAATGCGAGAGACGGAAGGTACGGGCAACAAGGCGTACCACGTGCCCTTCGCGGCCGTTCACGCCGAGCTTGCCACGGCTAGGGGAATCGCCGGAACAGGCGACCTCTACGGAGGCGTCGTTCGAGAGCACCAGCACGCCGACAAGGCAATCCTGCACTTGTTGCCGAGCGTAGGTGCAGCACACCCGACGTGGTACTCGCCACGCTTCGCCGAATGTGTTCGCGATGTCGTCCTGCCAGGCTACACCGCTTTCACGTACGAGGACGTCGTCGATGCCTTCAACCTCATGCGAGGTGACGGGTTCTCGGTGCGTCTCAAGGATCCGGCCAACACCGGCGGCCTTGGCCAGCATCTCGTTCATAGTAGCGAGCAGCTGGCTGCAACCATGGCGGACTACACGGGCAAGTTGTCCAAGACCGGCATCGTGCTGGAAGCAGACCTGCATGGGCATGCAACTGTCACGATTGGCTACATCGATATTGCCGGAGTCATCTACACCTGGTACGGCCGGCCGTACGACGTCGACCACGAGGGCATGACACGATTCGGCGGCAACGAATTGACTGTCGTTCGCGGCAGCCTGAGGGAGCTGCGTGAACATAGCGTAAACCCCTATGATCGCCTCGCTATCGACCAGGCCAAGTGCGTGTTCGATGCGTACAGCCTGCTCGGCACGACGGTCTCGCGAGCCACTCTGGACGCCGTCCAGGGAACAGCCTGCGACGGCACGTTCATGTCGGGCATCACCGATCCGTCGCTGCGACCTAGCGCTTCGTCCGCTGCGGAAATCCGCGCAATCGAAGCACTCGTAGCGAACCCCGGTGCAGCTATGGCCAAAACCCGGCTGCACTATGACTACGAGAAGCGCGCCGCAAGGACGCCCTCCCAGGAGCTGTTCGTGAGCCATTCGCGCATGGACATTCTCGTGGAGCTTGTGGATGTCGCCTAACAGCGGCTTCATAACAAACCGAGTGACGCAATTTATGTCACTCAAACTCGGATCGCCCAGCTGGCTCTTAGAGCCAAGACAGGGTGATCCCGCCCCCGATCACGCAATCGCCGAAAGGCATGCGAGGATCGGGGGTGTCTTCATTTGAGCTCAAATCATTTTCAGCCCTCCCAGACTCGAACTAAAACAACAGAGGCAGCATACAACAAAAAGTTCCAAGAAATAAATCCTGGAACTTTTCGTATCTGTTGATAATCTTGGTGGGTCATGCCAGGGAAAACTGGAACTATATCTTTGAAGATTTACAGACTTTTTGTGAGCGATTGGAGGAACTCGACCTCGAAATGATCATCGAGATTGATCAAAAAGATTTTACTCTTTCTCATTAAAATAGTAGTGCCAAGCAGGCAGCTCTAAGCCAAAAAACTTCTCCGGTGAATCATCATAAAGCGCCTTAACCTCGCCAACTTTCATCCACTTAGCATCTTTTGCTTCGCTTAGCTGAGCAGTCGGCTCTTCGTCCGGCTCAACCTCACACACGAATACAAAACCAATCCAGGGTTTACCATTTTTGAGCTGCTGGGTACAACAATACGGGCGAAATCCAATAATACTATCACCTCTCTCGGTGTCGAGCAGCGGAGTACGCTCATCTTGCCTAATAGTCTTGAGAGTTAAATTTGCCTCTTCTTTAATCTCTCGCGCAAGAGTATCGTGTACATCTTCGAATGGCTTATCCAATACTCCAGCCGGGAATTCTAGCGTTCCTGAATATACAGGATCGGCATGCGGTTTCCAGCGGGTCTGTATGAGCAACTCTTTTTCGCCATTCTGTACGCGCTCAATAATTGCACCGCAGTATGGAATTGCCATGGAAAACGTTTGACGAGCTCGGCGCTTGCCAATGAAGCGAACCAAATTATGAACACCTATTGCTTGGTCTTTATAAGTTTCACCGAGGTCATCTAATAAATTAACGTCAAAGTAGCGCGTAAATGCACGAGCAGTTTCGACACTAAAATAGCGCTTCGCCGTCTTATCAATCTGGAAATAATCATCTTCCAGCTTTTCACCGGTATTGTATTCAGGATCGTGAACTGAGTTTGCGAAGAATGCGAATACCCCGCCTGGCTTCAGTACCCGCTGAATCTCTCCTATTAAGCGCACCGTTGTTTCATAGTCAAAGTAATGGAGAGACAGATGGGCGTAAACAACATCAAACGAAGCATCCTCAAATTGTAGCTCTTCGCGTAAATCAACTCTTTGAATGGTAGTTCGCTGTTTTACTTCCTCGGGTAAAATAGCAAACCGTTCTTTCAGCGTCTCTTCTTTTAGGTCGGTACTAGTTACGTTGTAGCCGTTTTCAGCAAAAAAACGACTATCCTGACCCAGACCAGCTCCCAAGTCTAAGATATTACCTTTGGCCGGGAAATAGGCGATCGCTGTTTCGGCAAAAATGGAGGGCTTATCAATCCAATCCTTTGTTTTGTAATTGTTGTGCAAGTCAGACCAAACGTTATTATTCATGTTCCAAGTATATAACATCTTATCTGTTGGACAGTATGTAGCGATTTAGTAAGCGATAACCTTACGCCCTCCCAGACTCGAACTAAAATAACGGGGGCGATACAAAACAAAAAGTTCTAGAAAATAAATTCTAGAACTTTCCGTATCTGTTGATAATTTTGGTGGCTCCTCCCAGACTCGAACTGGGGACACAGGGCTCTTCAAGCCCCTGCTCTACCAACTGAGCTAAAGAGCCGCGCGGTAACTCTGACTATTTTACTAAAGTTCCCTGCTTTTCACAAGGGTTACTTGTTCATTAACTTGCTTATAGCACCAGTGAGTTCTGAGGGTAATACGACAAGAGTTTTTTGACTTGGTTCAACAGCGATCTTTTCAAGTGTCTGAAGCGTACGAATATTGATCCCGCCTGGAACGCTGGAAAGAATAGCTGCGGCATCCGCTACAGCACGTGAAGCGGCTTTTTCGCCCTCGGCCGTAATGATGACTGCACGACGTTCACGCTCGGCCTCGGCCTGTTTCGCCATAGCTCGCTTCATATCTTGCGGTAGTTCGATATTCTGAATCTTGACGTTTTCAACGTCAATTCCCCATTTGTCAGTCTCGGCGTCAACAATCTCTTTTATTTTTTGGCTAATCTGTTCGCGGTTCGACAATAATTCGTCCAAATCGGCATTACCCGTTACGTCACGTAGGGCCGCTTGGGCAAATTGACTCGTCGCATAAACATAGTTCGTTGTTTCAAGTACCGCTCGGCTTGCTTCGATAACACGCAGATATACGACGGCATCCACGCCAACCGTCACGTTATCTTTCGTAATGATCTCTTGTTTTGGCACGTCAATCGGAGTTGAACGAACATCCACTTTGATTAAACGCTGGAAAATTGGTACGACAACGCGAAGTCCGGGCTGGCGAATGCCGGTATATTTACCGAGCGTCAACACGACACCACGCTCATACTGATTGATAATCTTAATACCACTTAGGATAAAAAGAATAACGACAATTACTAAAAAGATAACAAACGGTTCCATAACTAAGCCTCCTCTACTTCTTTTTGCTGATCGACTGGTTCAAGTGCAAGTGCAATGAGACGCTCAATAAGCTGGGAATACGAAATGCCTTCTTCGCGCCATAATTTTGGATACATACTAATATTTGTAAATCCCGGAAGAGTGTTGAGTTCGTTGACGTAGATCGTTCCGTCATCAGTCAAAAAGAAATCGACACGGGTAAGCCCGCGGCATCCAAGTATCTTGTAGGCGTCGCCTGCAATTTTTTGAATCTTTTGTTTTGTTTCATCCGGCATTTCAGCTGGAATAATAATTTCGGTACTACTTGATGCCGAATATTTCTCGTCATAGCTATAAAAGTCAGCCGCTTTTATTTCACCAATACCGCTCACTTGATGACGAGGAGGATTGCCGAGCACGGATACTTCAAGTTCTCGGCCTACAATACCTCGTTCAATCAATGCGACATTGTCGTGTTTGTGCGCTTCTTCAATCGCTTTGACAAGCTCAGCTTCGCTATATACTTTGCTCACGCCAACGGAGCTGCCTGCTTTTGCTGGCTTTATAAACATTGGACTGCCAAGTTTCATACTCAGATGATTAAAATCAGGAAGTTCGTCACCATCATGATGAACCTCGTAAGGAGTGACGTGGATACCAAACCCTGAAAGTATTTCTTTGGTGGCGACCTTATCCATACAAATCGCGCTTGAAGTCATGTCACAGCCTACTATCGGGATATGAAGAAGCTGCGCTAATCCTTGAACGCTGCCATCTTCACCATTTTTACCATGAAGGATCGGTAAAATAACATCGGGTTTTACTATCTTGCTACTAGGAAACGTAACGAAACTCCCCGCGCCAAGTACTGGTGCGAGTTGTGGTGCACCATGCGTATTGATTTCGTCGCTGATCCTATCGACTAGCCACCACTTACCTTGCCGGTCGATATATCCAAAAAGAATATTGTATTTTGTATCGTCAATAGCGGCATAGACATTGCGCACTGAAGAGATCGAGACCTCGTGCTCGGACGATTCACCGCCGAATAATAGAAGGACTGTAGTTCGTTCCATGTTGTATCTATAGCATACAAGGTATAATTAAAGTATGCAACGAGTTCCTTTGGCAGAAAGAATGCGTCCGACGACGCTAGATGAGGTGATTGGCCAGACTCACCTACTTGGAGATGGTGAAATTTTACGGCAGATTGTCCGTAAGAAAGAACCGGTCAGCCTGATTTTATGGGGCCCGCCGGGAAGTGGCAAAACAACACTCGCTCGTATTATCGCCCACGAAGTTGAGGCTGAATTTATTGAACTCTCGGCTGTAACAAGCGGCAAAAAAGACGTTGAAAGGGTGGTTGAGCATGCCAGGCAGAACTGGAATCTGCAGATCCGTACCGTGTTATTCGTGGATGAAATTCACCGCTTTAATAAAGCACAGCAGGACGCTTTTTTGCCCCATGTCGAATCAGGTCTCATCACCCTTATTGGTGCCACGACCGAGAATCCAAGTTTTGAAGTTATCAATCCTCTGCTTTCGCGTAGCCGCGTCCTTGTTTTAGAACCACTTGCAAAAAACGAGATCATTACCATCTTAAAACGAGCACTCAAGGATCAAAAAGTAACTAAAAACGTGACGACAAAGGCTCTGGATTACCTGGCAGAATTATCGGGTGGCGATGCTCGTGTTGCGCTCGGCAACCTTGAACTCGCCCTTTCGATGGATGAAAAAGTGACACCCGAAATCGTAAAAGTTGCCGCTCAAAAACGCGTGCCGGGTTACGACAAAAAAGGCGAGATGCACTATAACGTCATCAGCGCGTTCATTAAAAGTATGCGCGGTAGCAATGTTGATGCGACACTTTATTATTTAGCACGTATGATCGATGCTGGCGAAGACCCGAAATTCATCGCTAGGCGCATGCTCATTTTTGCAAGTGAAGATATTGGACTTGCCGGTAATGGTGCGCTCGGGATGGCGCTAAATGCCTTCCAGGCCGTAGAACGTATAGGCATGCCTGAAAGTAGCTACGTTTTATTTCACACAGCAACAGCACTTGCCAAGTCTGCAAAGTCACGCCAGACCACTGACGCCATGCAGCGCGCGCAGCAACTCGCAAAACAGTATCCGGACGCCGCCGTGCCCTTGCATTTACGTAACGCGCCTACCAAATTAATGAAAGATCTAGGATATAGCAAAGATTATAAATGGCAAGCTGATTTCAAACACAATAAAGGGTTTTTACCTGATGAGCTTGAGAATGAAAAGATATTTTAGCTACTGCGGCGAATAACTAGCCCTTGGTGAGGTAAGAGGGTAATTCCTTCGTCTGCCGATTCAACCGTGGCGTGGGTCGAATAAATAATCTCGCCTTCTACATCCTCATTACATTCTACGGATTCGCTCGACATATTAAGTAAAACGAGTAACGTATCATTACTATCTTGACGAATATAGCCAAAAATAGAATCGTTACTACTTTGCCACTCAACATAACTTCCTCTCAGCAACGTTGACGAGCGCCGAAGTTCAAGCAAGCTTCGATACATGTTAAATAGTGAATGAACATCATCTAACTCTGCAGTTGCGTTAATGGTAGCAAAGTCGTCAGCAACGGGCAGCCATGGCATCGTGGGACTAAACCCTGCGTACTGCTTGTCCGACCATTGCATTGGCGTCCGTTCTGGGTCGCGCCCTAGCCCCAGTCCGGGAGCTAGTATTTCGAGCGGATCCTGCACTATTTCGGACGGAATAACGGTATTTTTCATGCCTAGTTCATCTCCGTAATAGATGACAGGAATACCCGGTAATGTCAGTTGTAATAACGTTACAAGCTTTGCCTGATGAGGACCAAATCGGCTTGCCATCCGCGGCTTATCATGATTACTAAAACAGTAAAATGGCCTAAGCTCACTTCCAAGTATGTTCTGAAAATCGCCGATAAAGCGTCGGAATTCCTGAGCACCATACGGTATGCTCATTCCCTCAAAATTAAACGGAGCGGCAACGACAGGATTAACCGCATAAAAAGATGAGTACTGTTCGTGACTATCCAGGCTCTCATCTAGATAATCTTCAAACAAGATAATCCTATCTGTATAACGTTCGACTACGGCTGCAATTTCTCTTAGGTATTTAAACAGATTGACACCGTATCTGTTGTATCGCTGGTGTTGGGAATAATATGGGTCATCACCTTCTTGAAATGACTCATTCAAAGGGTTATCTTGAAATCCCGGATCTTTAGATATCCAACGAACAGCATCGGCACGGATTCCGTCCACCCCAAGCGACAGCCAGAAAATCAGGACATCAGTCATCGCTTTACGGACACTTGGATTTTCCCAATTAAGATCTGGTTGTTTTGTCAAAAAACTATGCAGATAGTACTGACCTGTGGCTTCGTCAAATTGCCAAGCCGATCCTCCAAAGACACTCAACCAGTTATTTGGCGGTGAACCGTTAGCTTTTGGATCACGCCACACATACCAATCTCTTTTTTCGTTATCACGCGAAGATTTTGACGCAATAAACCAGGGATGTTCATCAGAAGTATGATTGGGTACAAAATCAATCATGACTTTTATATCGCGCTCATGCGCCTCGGTAATGAGCCTTTTAAAATCCTCAAGATCACCGAAAAGCGGGTCGACACTATAGTAGTCCGAGATATCATAGCCAAAATCAGCCATCGGCGAACGATAAAAAGGCGAGAGCCATATCGCATCAATTCCAAGTGAATTCGGCGTACCTTTGATGTAATCGAGTTTTTCGATAATACCGGCTAGGTCGCCGATACCATCACCGTTTGAGTCTTTAAAACTCCGGGGATAGATTTGATAAATACCATTTACATTCTGCCACCGAGCCATGTGTTTATTGTAACACTATAGTTCGTTCGTAAGTTCTGATAAGGATTTTCGCACCCGTCGAATGTGTGATTTAATAAATTTTTGCGTCTTTGCGATTTGCAAAGGGTCTTTTTTACTAAGAAGCTTACGAAACGCTGCTTCGTAGTGGTCCACCATTAAATCCGTACTAAACTTATTAACTACATGCTCCCTACAATCAGCACGCTTAATAGTATCGACCTTGCCTACGGCCTCAACCATTTCGGCAATACTGTGTACGACAAATCCTGTTTTTCCATCAATGATAATTTCCGGGGCTGCACCACGGTGAAGCGAGATAACAGGAGTACCACAGGCCATTGCCTCAACGGTGGTTTGTCCAAATGGCTCTTCCCATTGCACTGGCGTTAGAACAGCTTTGGCTTTCTGGTAATATTTAGGCAACTGATCCTGATCCATTCTTCCAAGGTACAGAATACGATCATCAAGTTCTGGTTTAATATATTGGTCAAAATATCCTTCACACCCCAAGGCCACGGGACCAATAATAAGCAGGCGATGATTTGATTCTTTGGCGACTTGGATTGCCTCTTTTACGCCTTTTTCTTCGGTGATACGCCCAGTAAATAGTAGATAATCTTCGTGCGTTTCAGAAAATTCAAAAAGGCTCGTATCTGTTCCGTTATAGACCGTCTCTAAGTAAGGTAAGTCTGGGGCATCGCGTCTTTGATTTTTAGATATTGAAATAAATTGCTGATTTGGACTAGCAAAAAGCTCAAAAAGCTCGCGATACCAAGGATAAATAGGATCATTCAGAGTGTAAACTGTTGGAATATTAGGATGTTCGATAGCAGTCGAAAGAGCCGATTCAGGATGATGAAAATATAACAGATCAAACTCTCCAGATTCAGCACGTTTATACATTTCCGTGGTCATGTATCGATCCCACAACCCATGTACATCATGGGCTAGGTGTTCTCTGTTACTTAGAAGTGCATTAAATTCAGCTTGGTTACGCACAAGTGGCCTAAGATTCATCGTTTCAACAGTTACATTCTTACCGTGAACTTCTGTACCAATAGGGCCAAATACTGTTACGTGGTGGCCTCGTTCGCCAAGACCTCTTGCAACAGCAGCTGCTAGATCGATTGGCGCATAGATTATATCGCTTGGACGTGGTATTGGAATAAATGCCCTTACCATCAACGCGATTTTCATCGGCATACTCATATAGTTACTTCTTATTTTAGCACATTTACCTGTGCCCGTCATCGTCGTGATCACGCTCTATGTAATATTTTTAGCTATTTTTGTCCGTCTTATTACTTCTTCATATCTGTTAATATATTCCTTCGTGATTTTACTAGCCGAAAAACGCGCTACGACAGAAGCCCGGCATGCTTCTGGATCAATTTCATGTATTCTATCCATATATTCAGCAAATTCTTCTTCGTTATTTGCAAGAAAACCATTAACGCCATGGATGATTATTTCTGGAATTGCACCTTTGTTCATTGCGACGACAGGGGTGCCGCACGCAAGAGCTTCAATAATAGCCATGCCGAATGGCTCTTCCCAGTCAATCGGAAAAAGTAGTGCCTTCGCCTGTGAAATAAATTTCAATTTCTTTTGCCCGCTAAGATTACCTTCGTAGGTAATTTGTTGATTATCCACATAAGGCATTACTTTATCCCGGTAGTATTGAAAATCAACAAAATTATTAAATTTACTGTTTGGATTAGCTAGTTCTAAAAGGAGTTTTTCACTTGACTCAATACCCGCTACAGTTCCCGCCATCCGAAGACGATATCCTTTTCGCGCACATAATTTGGCCGCTGTATGCTGACCTTTTAGTGCCGAGAGTCGAGCGAGAGTTATAAAATAATCTTTCTTGTCTTTTATATATGGGTACATCTCGGGATCGATGGCATTATACACTTTGTCTAATGTCTGATGGTGAACTTGTTTTGGCAATAAACGCGTCATCGCTTCGGATATCGCAACGATATACATATTTCCCATATCGCCGAGTAACTCTAGATATGTACGTCTTTCAGGGATGCCTTGCTCGCTCATACTCTTAGAGTTAGTTGGGGGTACATGAAGAGTATGGAGTACCGGGGGGATACCGGCTAGCTGCGTTGCCAATGCCCAGAATTGAGGGCCGATTAGCTCATTATGGTCATGCACAATGTCAAATGCGCCATCTTTACGGATTTCGTTAAGTGCAAATTGCATGTGGGCTAAAACGATAGGGAGTGCCTCGGTATACGGTCGGTGAATGTTTTCAATTTGCTCAGTTTTATATAGGCTATGTGTTTTAACACCATGCATTTTTCGTGCGCCATTTCCAAATATTTCTACCTCTACATTCTGTCTGAGTAATTCATCGACGAGTGTCTGCAAGACTAGCTCGATACCCCCAAAGCCCTTAACAGGAAGTGCGATCCAAGGTGGTGCAATTATCGCAACGCGCAGCCGGGACATATTAGATGGCCCCTTGATTGTAGCGCCCATAAACAGCATACCGCATAGTTAAATTCATTGTACCACAAGCCAAATGCTATACTAAAGCCATGAAGATTGGTAGCCAGATCCCGATTGAAATACCTGCGGATCTTTCCGATTACATTTTTTCGGGTGAGCATGTTGTCAATATCGAGTATTTCGTCAGTACACCCCCAACTAGGGCGCCCTCTGGATTGCAAGAATTATACCGCTTAGCACAGGCCAAGGTAAATAATAAACTTTACGAATTTAATCCTCCGCTTGCCTCTCTCGCCCTTAAATCGGATGATATCGCTTCGCACGAACTTCATCTGTATGAAGCTCTGTTTGGACGGGATTCGTTACGCGTTGGCATGGATCTTTTATCGATGTTTCCACAACTTACCCGTGCAACCCTTTTAGCACTTGCCTCTTACCAAGGAACGGAAACATATGCACGCCGCGAGGAAGAGCCGGGGCGAATTCCTCATGAAATACGAGATGCTCATGATCCAATAGCCCAAAAACAAACTGAAGAATTTGGCTGGGAGTGGCCTTACTACGGTTCGGTGGATGCAACACCTGAATTTATTCGTACGCTTGCCGCATACCATAACCGAACTGCCAAGAATGAAAACTTTTTAAACCAAAAATTTACAGATAAAAACGGGGTCTCACGTACTATGGCCGACGCCTTTACGGGTGCGGCTGATTGGATTATACGCCGGACGAGTAAAAATCCAGAGGGGCTACTCGAATCAAAAGCAGCAATTCCACATGGACTCGAGAATCAAGCATGGAAAGATTCGTGGGATGCTTATTTTGATCATAGCGGACGCCAAGCGAACCACAAACAGGGCGTTGCATCCATTGAGGTGCAGCGGCTCGCATATGACGCCCTTCTGGATGCTGCACATCTTTACGACACAGTCTTGAATCAGCCTGACAAAGCCAAAGAAGCACGAATTAGCGCCGAACAATTGCAACGATCAATATTCACACATTTTTGGACTCTTCAGCGCGGAGGATTTTTCGTACTAGGTACCGACCGCGATGACACAGGTACCCTTCGTCAGCTTGATGTTCGTACTTCAAATATGGGGCATCTGCTTCATTCTCGCCTGCTTGCGGGCGATGATCCACAAAAAGTTACCTACCGCGAAGCAATTGTTCGGCAGCTCTTCTCGCCTGAAATGCTTACCCCTAGCGGAATTCGCACACTCGCATCGGATGAACCTCGCTTTCGGCCAGGAGCATATCACAATGGCAGTGTCTGGCTTTGGGACACACATTTTATCGCCAAAGGGTTACGGCGTCACGGCTACAACCACCTTGCCGATACATTAGGTGAACGATTATTCCGGGTTATTGATGCCACTCATGCGTTTCCTGAATTTGTACGTGGAGATGGGTCGCCAGCACCAATGCTCAATAATAGGATTGTTGATGTGTGGGATAGTACCTATGAGCGTATGAACCGTATCGAACAACCGCCCCAACAAATTCAAGCTTGGTCGGTGGCAGCTATCCTAGCGATTAAACACTACAATCGTATGGCAGCTCAAAGACCTAAATCTAACCCAAGCGACTTTGAACAAGCTATTTTACGACAAATTAGCGAGTACGATCTTCATTTAACAGAGCCGCTAGAACTCCATTAGTCCAACCAAATCCATCTTGCAAAGGATATTCCCCGCCTCCTCCCTGGCCTTGGCTTGCAACATCATATTTCTCAACTAGCTTGCCACTTTCATTAAAAATCTTCGTATTTGAAGCAATCCAGCGTTCTTTTATTGTTTCAGCTAGATGATGGTATCCGTAGTTTCGTAAGCCTTCAATTGCCACCCATTGAAGCGGTGCCCAACCATTTGGCGAATCCCATTGCTGCCCTGTTGCTTCGAGTGTCGTTGTCAGTCCACCTGCTTTTAGGAAATGCGTCTTCAGTTTTTCTGCCACGGCCGCAGCCTGTTTTGCCGTAGCGATTTTAGCATATAACGGAAAAACGCCGGCAAGCGTCAAATGCCCTGTCTCTTCTTGATGATGGAAGTTATAGTCAACAAAGAATTGCTGCTCATCACTCCAGCAATAGTCATTAATCGAACGCATGCGACGTTCGGCAGCGGTCTGAAATTTACGTGCAAGAATTGGCTGGAACAACAGCCGGTATGCTTCAGCGATCGTCTCTTCTAGTTGATACAGAAGACAATTTAAATCAACAGGTATAATATCTGCCGTATGAATAGTACGGATATCCTTAGGGTCGCTAAACCAACGTGAACTAAAATCCCATCCTGATTCGGCACCTGCCCTTAGATGCAGATACAGTCTGTCAGCCTGTCGTTCTGGCGATAGATCAGCCGTTTCAACATCCTCGCGTAGTGATTCCGGTCGGGGTGTCGTTTTGTTATCGTAATAACGATTCAGCAGTGTGCCATTTGGCATTTCAACGACGCGCGCAAATGCTTTATGCTCGTATTTATCCAGCGTACGACGGCCCTTCATCCAGAATCTATATTCAAGCAGCATGTACGGCAAGTATTCGACGTAGGTACGGCTTCGGCCTTTATGGCGTGCTAAAAGTTTCACCATTTGTGAAAAAAACGGAGGCTGCGACCGGCTTAGAAAGTACGTACGATTGGCTGTCGGAATGAACCCGAATTTACGAATCATATACGCATAGTTTTTGATCATACCTTCGATCATATCCCAGCGGTTATCGGCCGCCAGACCTAACATAATGAAGTAACTATCCCAGTAGAACTGCTCTGAAAAACGTCCGCCAGGTACGATATACGCGTGTGGTAACGCGATTAGCGAGCCTCTGTTGCGTCGGTTCTTTCGTTCTAACACGCTCCAAAGTTCTGCAATATGTTCGCGCACATTCATATTCGGATCAGTATGATATGCGGTTTGGTATCCGCTAAACTCGTAAAAATGACGCGATACAAAATCACGAAGGTCAAATTCTGGATCGCTTTTCGCTAGCAAATATTCCTGCTGGATTTGCTTCATACGGCGGCGAGGAATTAAATCAACGAAAGTTTTACCGTCCCCATACACTTGTTCTTTTTGAACGTCACTGAATAAATCACCCAGTGCTTCGTCTGGACTTTTAGATAATGGGACTAGTGCGCCAGCAGTAGCGACCAAAGCGGATTTTAACTTATCTTCTCGTGGTATTTTCATATTTTTAACCTGGTTATACTATAGTGGTTGTGCTTGTTAGAAGCAAGGTGTTCAAAATAAATGTTACGCTTTTTTTGTGTACCATTTAGACGCAGGCATTACTCAAAAAGAGCTACTCGCTAGCTCTTTTTGAGTAATGCAGAGTTATTAGTTTTTGTTAGCGCGTTTTCGCAAGTTTGGATCAAGGTGACGTTTACGTAATCGTAATGATTTTGGCGTTACTTCCAAAAGTTCGTCATCTTCCAAAAAGTCGATACACTGTTCAAGGCTAAGGTCAGTAAATGGTGTTAGCTGAACCGTTCCGTCGCTTGAAGACGTACGCATGTTCGTTAGCTGTTTGCCACGGCAAACGTTAACGTCTAGGTCATCGCCACGAGTGTTTTGGCCAACGATCATTCCTTGGTATACGGTAGTACCTGGACCAACGAATAACGTTCCACGGGATTCAGCGTTATCGAGTGCGTAGGCAGTCGTAGAACCAGCTTCGGTTGCCATTAGCGCACCGCTTCTGGTTTTTTGTAGTTTGGCGCCAAGTGGTTCGTAACCATGTGGCAAGCTGTTCATAATGACCGTACCTTTTGTAGCGGTCAAAAGAAGATTCCTTAGGCCAATCATAGCGCGAGTTGGTAACACGTACGTCGTACGTGATGTTCCACTACTTGTTTGCGTTTGATTAAGCATGGCAGCGCGGCGCGTTCCTAGTTCTTGGCTAACAGCACCGAGGAATTCAGGACCAACTTCGACGAGTAGTTCTTCGACAGGTTCTTTTATGACACCGTCTTCTTCGATTGTCACAACCTGAGGACGACCCACTTCAAATTCATAGCCTTCACGGCGAAGTGTTTCGATAAGTACGGAAAGGTGGAGTTCACCACGACCAGATACGACAAATCCGATGTTTTCGTCACGTACACGAAGGCTGACGTTTGTTTCAAGTTCTTTCTTTAGGCGGTCACCAATTTGACGAGAGGTATTAAATTCACCTTCTTTACCCTTTAACGGGCTGGTGTTTGGGCCTAGGTACATGCTAAGTGTTGGCGCTTCGATGTCAATCACTGGAAGTGCTTCTGGGTTTTCTTTGTCAGCAATCGTTTCACCAATGTGCGCATCGGCAATACCCGTTAACGCAACGATATCTCCGGCAATCGCACCGTCAATTTCTTCACGGTTAAGTCCGCGATAACCAAAAATCTTGTCGATTTTGGAGTTAATCTGTGTGCCGTCACGTTTGATTAGCGTAACTTGCTGGTTTTTCGTTACGTTTCCGCGGGAAACACGACCGATTGCATACTTACCAAGGAATGAATCGTATTGAAGTGACGTTACAAGAAGTTGTAATGGTTTTTCTGTATCAACGGTTGGAGCAGGAATATCATTGATAATTGCATCGAAAATAGGCGTAAGATCAGCGTGTTCTGAGGTGTTATCAGGTAGTTCCACCCATGCTTTTCCTTCGCGGCCGATTGCATAGTACACAGGATAGTGCAGCTGGCTATCGTCGATTGCAAGTTCTAGGAATAGATCAGAGATCTCATCAACGACTTCATCAATACGACGTGAAGGCTTATCGATTTTGTTAACCACAACAACAGGCTTTAGACCAAGTTCAAGCGCTTTTGAAAGAACGAACTTCGTCTGCGGCATCGGACCTTCTTGGGCGTCAACGATCAGAAGGACTCCGTCAGCCATGTTAAGCGTACGTTCAACTTCACCACTAAAGTCGGCGTGACCTGGTGTGTCGATAATGTTAATTTTGTAATCGTCGTGATAGATAGATGTTTGTTTGGCGGTAATCGTAATGCCACGTTCGTGTTCTTGATCACCACTGTCCATGATCAATTCCTGGCTCATTTCAGCCTGGTTATCACGAAAAGTATTACTTTGCTTTAAAAGCCCATCAACCAGAGTAGTCTTGCCATGGTCGACGTGAGCGATAATTGCGATATTGCGGATGTGTTTTGTATCAATCATAAAAATAGACCCCTAATAATGGTGGGGCTTCCCTTTAGATCAATATTAGCATAAGTTGCGATATTTTTCAATAGGTGATCTAGTATAGTAACCGAGCTAAACCCAGCTACCGCCCTGACGCACTTTATCCGTCACAGGAATTGGTACTCCGCCCTTGATTGCCCATTCGATCTGGGGGTCAATTTCTATGCTCATCGTATCTTCGTTAGACAGAACGACGCCGTCACCGACTTTCAGACCAAAACCAATGTATCTCCGCCTACTGTCACAGGGTAGTAAACATTGGTAGAGCAACGCTAGCTGAGACAGGGTAACCATCGTACCTGAAATCTGTTGCCAGTTATACAGACGGCGAGCCGCCCGACCCTGTCTCCTTTACTTAATTCACTTATTCATAAGCGTGTTGCTATTATTTATAGCGGATATAACTCTCTGTCGGCCAAAAGCCCTCTACAAAGGTTATCCATAAAGAAATTATGCGTTTACTGGAGAAGGTTGCAGGATCAATGATAGTAGCGATTTTAGCTCGACATTTTGAGTTATCGTTAGCTGTTTGAACTCGGGTAGTTCGTACTGTACGAGCGCTTCTAAAAGTTCCTTACGGAGCTTTTCACCCTTTAACGTTAAGCTGATCATTTTAACGCGGCGGTCTTCGGGTTTTTCTTCTCGGGCTATATACCCCTGAGAAAGAAGGCGGTCGACAATACCAGTTACATTTGATGCGTCGCAAAAAAGCATACAAGAAATAGTATTCATCGGAATCGGTTCACGGGGCGTCATAGAACACAGCGTATACAGTTGCATCACCGTTAAATCATGAGTTTCGGCGAGCTTCATAAGCCCATGTTTCGCCCTAAATGCTACTTGCAGAAGCATCCAGTATAGATTTTCCGATTCCTTATTTTCTTTCATAACTATATTTTACCTTATATTTTCTATTTTGCAAAGTACTTGACTAGTTCAACTATCTTGAATTAAAATAGTTGAAGTAACAAACTAATTTATATTCAAGAAAGGATATACATGAAACATCCTTCACGCTGGATAGTACTCGCCTTACTTGCCCTTGCGCAATTCATGGTAGTCCTCGACTCTGCTATTGCAAACGTCGCCCTACCCGCTATCCAAAAAACACTCGGTTTCGATACCGCCACCCTTCAATGGGTCATTACTGCGTACGCCCTTACCTTTGGAGGATTCCTCTTACTTGGCGGACGTGCAGCCGACCTCTTTGGAAGGCGACGTGTTCTTGTAACGGGCATCATTGGGTTTACCATTGTGTCGTTCTTTATAGGAATAGCCCAATCACCCGTTGAACTTATTGCTCTTAGGGCCTTACAGGGAATGACCGCTGCTCTTATGTCTCCTAGTGCGCTGTCGATCGTCCTGACGACATTCCGCGAAGGGAAAGCGCGCAACACGGCGCTAGGCGTATGGACAGCTGTTGCTGCTGGTGGAGCTGCTGCGGGACTCGTAATTGGTGGATTACTTACCGAATATCTTAACTGGCGCTGGAACTTCTTTATTAATGTACCTGTCGGAATATTAACCGTTCTAGGAATCCTAAGGTTCGTTCCGAAGCACGCAAGCACTGTATCTCACCGTCATCTAGACCTTCGTGGAGCAGCTCTCGTCACTGGTGGGCTAATGTCGCTCGTCTACGGACTGACCGAAGCACCACATTGGGGTTGGGCAAGCCTAGGAACCATCGGACTATTATCACTTGCGGTCGCGCTAATCGCCGGATTCATCTGGAACGAATCTAAAGTTTCGCACCCTCTTGTACCACTATCGATCTTTAAAATCCGTAACGTAGCAGGTGCAAATGCTCTGAGTATGCCTGTAATGGCTGGCATGATGGGAATGTTCTTCCTACTGTCCTACTACATTCAGTCTGTCATGCAGTACAATCCTGTTCAAACGGGCCTCGCCTTCCTCCCCTTCCCTATAATCCTAGGCGTGATATCTAATATTGTTCCTCGATTTGTTCCGAAGTATGGCTTTAAACCGTTCTTAATCGCCGGTACGACACTTCTATTTACAGGATTAGTATGGTTAAGCCAATTAACGCTTGAGAGTGTGTACACCACTGGTATTTTACCTGCAATCATCTTAATGGCTGCGGGCATGGGAATGAGTTTCGTCGCCGTATCGATTGCCGGAACATCAGGTGTACCCGCGAATGAGGCTGGGCTCGCATCAGGACTCCTAAACACATCGCAGCAGATGGGTGGAGCGCTTGGACTTGCGATTCTTGCTGGAGTTTCAGCATCAGCTACGCAAGCTGCGGCACATTTGGGTCCAATAGCAGCATTAGTTCAGGGTGATAAAACGGCGTTTGCAGTCGCAAGTAGTTTTACACTTATCGCGCTCGTGCTCGCCATCACAGTTATACGTACGCCAAAAACCTCTACTTCTTCAGCTCAAGCTGAGCCAGTTGTCCTTCACTAAGTTATTCTTCCACCAATACAACATGAGTGTCCCGTTTCTTGGCCGACATATAGAGAGCAACGGCCAAAATGATCAATAACGCCCAGGCAACCAAGAAGTATTCCATCTTACCGTTCGTGCTCAGGTATCCAATGATTGGCGCGAGAAATACATAGGGTAGGGTTTTAAAAAAGGAAGCAACAGACAATACGGTCGCACGTTGGTTTTCAGGAGCACGGTTATTCAATACTTCGCTTATGAATGGCTGTAGCACATGTTCGCCGGCATACAGCGCAAGGATCACGACATAACCCCACAACCCAATGTTAGCCACAGATAGTAACAAGCTCGAGGCAGCAATCAGCCCGATTGAAGCCAAGACTCTCTTCTCGCTCAGGCTGTCCGCGTTTTTATGCATATACGCCAACAGACCGACCGTAATCAGGCTGCTACTCGCAACAGCGACCGAACCCCAAAACGGATCGAAATGAAAACGGTCGAGAAGAATAAGGCGGAGTAGCCCGTAACCAGTCGCGTAGAAAAGCCCTTGCACTGTGATGATAAATGGCACATACAGCCACAACTTGGGCAGCCTAAACTGTGCGAAACCTGTCTTGATATCGTGCAGATAGTCTTTGAGTTCTGGTAAAAATTTCTGACGGGCTTTTCTGACTCGCTCATCTTTGACTGACCAGATCAGTAGCGCCGCAGCAATAAAGACAAGTCCGTTCAACACCCATGGTATGCGTGGATTAATAGTATGCATCCACCCACCCATAACAAGAGTAACCACTGAGCCGATCAATGCCACCTGGGAGCCACGCATCACCAGTTTTCGCCAGTCGGCCGACGTTCGTTTAAACTTCAGCTTTTCAAAGAATAGTGCTTCATCCGCACCAGATACGAGCGAAACACCGACCATCATTACTGCCTGACCCACAAAGAGTGGCAGGAAGTCGCTACCCGCTGCTTGTATTAGCATTCCACTGCCAGCGAGTATTTGCCCGAGTCGCACAACCTTATCACGACCGAACTTATCAGCTAGTGCACCTGATGGAACTTCTGCGAGCAAACCGATTGCAAACGCCATTCCATCCAGGATACCGACTTGCTGGTCGGTAATGAAGATGCGATAAAAATAGAGCCATACTGCACCAACGAACCACATGCTCGTTAATGTTCGGTAGGCTATGTACTTTCGCGAGAGCCATTGTTGTGAATCCGTCATTAATTAATGTAATTATACAATAACAAACTAGTCTTCACGGGACATTATGAACGGATGTCGCATTATTCAAGTATTCAAGCGAATCTCCTGTCACATATTAACTCAACGCATAACAACTCTTTCCTTAGGAGTCGTTAAAGAGTTGTCCGTCTCGTCGTTCGTCGTTTGGAAGTAACGATGGAGCGTTAATTGATCTCGCGACGTTAGCTCGCTGGACTGGCCAGAATTAGTATGCCAGGTGTGCTTGAGCTGACGATGAATTTGTAGGTAACGCTGGGTAGATAGTCGGGGCATTAATCATCTAGGTTACCCCCGGAAGTCAATGACGGAGTGTCATTTAGCGAACCAGCAGGACTTTGGAAACTTAAAGCTGATACACCCCTTCTTTGCCGTATTTCATTCGAAGCCGTTCGACCTCTCGATGCCAACGCTGTCTTATATCATCCAGTTCTTGTAGCCCGAATCCAGCGCTGCTCATTCCACGCTGAGCGAGATCAGATTCCTTTTTCTTAAGCTCCTGCTCAAGATGATCCTTGATGTCGTCAAAATCCAGATCATATGCACGATCACTAGCGGCCTTCTTCGTATCAAGTGCTAGAAATCGCTTCTCCATCTGGCTACGATAGGCATTACTAGCCGCCATCGCTGCCGAGCCGGGAAGAGACTGCGCCGACCGAAATCGCATGCGGAGTTCATCACGTAATGCCTCTCTCTGCTTCTGATAGTCCTCGTCGGTAACAATCTCAACGTTGTGTTCCGTACGGGGGACACTCATCCTCGTAAGACTCGTCTTAACTTCACCCAGATCAGATTTTACATCTGGCAGAAGTATTTCCGGGAAATTGTCTCGTATCTGCGGATGCCTGGCTAACAGCGCCGTGAGGTGAGTAGCTCCCCAATACAAGCATTCGATACCAGTCTCCTTAGATTTCCTTTGAAGATGTGCAACCACGGTAAAATGAGCATCTTGAGGAATCACTAGAATCCAGCGAGTAATCTCTAGCTCCTGTTCTTTAATCGTGTTTTGTACTCGCGACAACGTCTGATCAATCTTAGAGATATAATGCTTTGCGTCACGATGCTTGGGTTCCGGGAAATACATTTGATATGCAGTCGTTCCGTCAAGGCCATCTAAACCTCCGTCACCTCCAGAACCTTCGACCGCCATGAAGCCAGGTAACTCCAGTGCAATCAGTTGAGATGTAAAGTCCTCGAAGTCATCCGAAGTGATGAAAGCTAATTCCTGTTTCATTCGCAGCCAATACCATTACCATCGCGGTCAAGCCCGTAGATATCTGAGCCAATCACCTGGACTGGGCCTGAAACGTACGCCGGTCCGTTGCCACTACCACCCGCACAATCAACATCACTAGCAATCGGAACGCATCCAGTGTAGTTCGGATCGCAGCTCGAAGATGGAGCGCGTGGAGCTGGTGCGACATACGGTTGTTTTGTGCCAATAGACATTACTTCACTGACAGCCAGTGTGGTGACTTCCTCTTTCAAGAGAATCCTAGCGGTCTCTTTGCCGTCTACTAGAGTGAGCTTGTAAGTCTTGGTCTTCACACCATTCTGTCCGGCGGTCGTGACTGCAGATGTGTCGACATCTCGCGCAGCATCGTTTTGGGTCGTCTTCTCGAAAACGACTGACTCAGTCTCTTGGACTTCTTTGTAAGTTGTTACCGGAGCTGCAACGGGTGCTGGGGTCGCAGCCGGCGCTGGAGACTGGCCTTGATTCGCCATCGCATTGATTGTTCCCATAGAGAGGAGGAAGGCCGTAGACACAGTGGCTACCTTTCCAACATTAGATAGTCCGTTGAACCATGCCTTTACATTCTTCACTTTTTCTCTCCTGATTACTTATTTTCAGTATGCTCTCAGGAAGAAGATTGTGCAATATACAACTGCATCGGTACATGCAACAGGGGTGAACAATTTAGGGTAAAACATGTGCCGATGCTAGATACCTACCCGGCCTAAAACCACTATTACAGAGGTAGGGATGAGCACTCAGTCCTTCTTCAAATACAACGAGATGTACCGATCCAACCAAAAACGACCCCTGTTATAGAGGTCGTTTTTGTGGTTTAAAATTCAACTGGTGGAGCATATCGGATTCGAACCGATCACCTCTTCACTGCCAGCGAAGCGCTCTAACCAAATGAGCTAATGCCCCTTAATGGAACATTACCTATGGTAGCAAAAATCCACCTTTGTTTCCAGAGGTGGATTTTCTAGCTGCTACGCGCCCACCCGGGGCGCTTTTTGTTTTGAAAATGTTTGTTTTTCGCCTGCAAAGGTCGCCCCTTAGGCGTACCAGCTTGGCTAATATTATGCTCCTCTTGATTCGGTTTTTCAAGCTTATGCTAGTATTGTTTTAAAAATTATGCTTAAATAGCATTGTTCAGAAGCATACGCGACGCAAGTGTTTCCCTCTTACGGGATACTCTTTCATAAAAAGTTCGCCGCATGGTCGATCTGACGTTACAAGTAAATGAAAAGAGTATCTATTACATGGCACAGCAAAATCTATTCATCGGAAGCCTAGCTTACGCTACTACCGATGATACTTTGAAAGCTCACTTTGCCACAATTGGTCCTGTTGCAAGCGCTCGCGTGATCACTGATCGCGATAGCGGACGTAGCAAAGGCTTTGGATTTGTTGAATTCGAAAACGATGAAGACAACCAAAAAGCTGTTGATCAACTTGATGGTAAAGAGCTTGACGGCCGCGCTATTAGCGTTGGTCTAGCTCGTCCCCGCGAAGAACGCCCAAAGCGTGACTTCGGTGGTGGCAACGACCGCGGTGGTGACCGTGGCGGCAACGGCGGCGGTTCATTCCGTCAACGTAGCTGGTAATCACACCAACCACTCAAATACCCCGCTTCACCGCGGGGTATTTGTTATGTGTGGAGTTGGCTTTCGAACATCGTGTAGTACGCGCCACGTTTTGCGACAAGTTCTTTATGCGTGCCAGATTCTATTAGCTTACCGTCCTGAAGCATATAGATAACATCTGCCCTTTCGACTGTTGTTAATCGGTGGCTAATCGTTACTACTGTGCGTTTTTTGTCGGCAAATAAATGCTTGAATATGCGTGATTCAGCTAAGGCATCAATAGCCGAAGTAGGTTCATCTAAAATAATAATGGGGCTGTCGCGATAGAAGTTACGTGCCAATGCCAACCTTTGCCATTGGCCTCCGGATAGATCCGTGCCATTATTCCCTTCATCGTCTTCCATCCACGGATTCACAAATGAATCTAATTTCTTAGGTAGTTTATTAAGGAAAGTTCGTGCCTCTGCTCGATCAAGCGCGTGTTCTAGACGTTCCTGGCTATATGGTTTACTGGTGTCCCCGAGATAAATGTTGTCGCGTGCTGAAGCAAAGCCGTATGAAAGATATTCTTGTTGCAAAACGCCGAGCAGATTGTGCCACGAAGTAATATCAATGTCTTTCAAGTTCGTACCTCCGATCATAACCGATCCACCCGTAGGATCATACAGCCCGGTAAGGATTTTGATAAGAGTCGACTTACCTGCGCCATTTTCGCCCACGATTGCTATATGCTGATGAGGTTGAATCGTAATCGAAATGCCGTGAAGCACTTCTTTCTCTGCATGGGGATATTTAAATCGTATATTACGAAGCTCGATCGGAAGAGAAGCTCCTGTTAGCTTTTTACCTTTAATTGTGCGGCTAGGAAGTGCCATAAATTCCTGATAGTCAAATAGATTAGCGATATCTTCGTCAACTCCGCTGATCGCGGATACAAAGCCGCTTGCTCCCCCGAGAGCTCTTGATACAACTTGCTGGACATAAATAAATTGTCCGATCGGTTGTTCGCGTGCAATAATTTGAGTTACGATCCATAAAAGTGCGATAACTTCTGCTATCGCTTCAAGTGCATCCGCCCCTAGTTTTTTAAAAATAGATGCTCGCTCAAAATCAATTCGTGCTTTTTCATCTTTATCTCGTAGTTGCATGCGAAGATCCAGCAAATAGCGAACGACTCCGTATAGTCGTAGTTCAGCTATGTGCTTTGGCTGAAGTAGACTCCATTCAATCATATTTTGAGACCTGCGAACATTCACATTCTCGTTCCAGTGTTTGGTAGACCGGCGCGATAACCTAAATTGTATCCAAATACCCGGAATAACCGCAACTACCACAATCAACCCAAGCCACCAACTCACCAAAATAAGAGCTCCGAGCCCTGCAATCATTGCAATAAACTGCGTTAAAATCCTCGCTAAGCTATCGAAGACATACGGAAAGAAGCGAGCGAACTGTGACGCACGGTCATATAAATCAGCTGTTTCTTTATCGTCATAGCGCCAGAAATCGAGTGTGAGAAACTTTTCATACATTCGGTCACTCATACCAGCTTCAACACGGTAGCGCATTAACTGCGTCACATACCTTTCAATACTTCCCCAAGCAGTCATTATAATTCCAAGGGAGGCTGTAACAATCACATAAATCATTGCTTGTTCACCAGCATGAGGATTACCTGCATACGCTTCGGCAAGTGCAGTCGTTGTAAGCGCCGCAAAATATGTTGTCACGATCGGAAGAACAGCCGTAATAATCGACCCGATTAGCTGAACAATGACCGCAAGTGGAGCAGCCTTATAGGTTGTTTTCGCAACACCAGCAATAGCAGTAGCATACTGCCGTGTTGTCAGCTTTCGTTTCTCCTTCTTTGCCATTCACCTATATTGTACTCCGATCTTAAAAGAACGGAAGAGGTGAAAACACCCACGGCGCGTCAATATGAAACACTGTCGCGAGAATTCCAAATACATTCAACAGCCACGTCGTAGTAATAACGATTAGCCCCGTAAATAGCAGCACGGCCAGACGTAGAAACATCGGTTGTCTTTTAAGCCAGGCTTGCCACTTATCGTATTCGCCTTTTGCCCTATCTAAAATTCGCTGTGCCCATTCAAATTCGGTCGCAAGGATAGCGAGCCCTGCAAACACAATCAGCCAGCCAGGGCCTGGATACGGAATTGCGACGATACCGATCACTACCACGATTCCACCGGCAATACCGATAAAAGTTCGTTTCAGGTGTCGGGTTGCTTTCTGCATGCTCTTATCTTACTTGGTTTTTCGTTTAAGCGTTAGGCCGCCAGCTAAAATTGCACCGGCCATAAATCCAATCACGATCCACAAATCACGCCACATATCGCCGGTAATATCCGCGTTTTTAACAACTGCTGTCAGCGCGTCAATCACATACGTTAACGGCAAGAAATACGCGATTGTTTCAAGCAAATCAGGCATATTTGCCAGCGGAACGAATAGGCCACCGATTAGTAATTGTGGCAATACGAACGCCGGCATGAACTGGACTGCTTGAAATTCACTTTTGGCAAATGCGCTTACGAATAAACCAAGTGCCGTGCCTAGCAGTGCGTCGGCAAGCGCGACCACGATCAAGAACCAGTCCGGACCCATAATTTCTAAGTTGAATACGTACAGGAGCAACGTACTGGCAAGAAGTGCTTGGATAATAGCTAGGACTCCAAATGCTATCATGTACCCGATAATGAAGTCGAATTTACCAAGCGGCGTCGTCATAAGGCGTTCCATGGTACCTGTCACGCGTTCACGAAGTGTCGTAATCGAAGTGATGATAAACATAATAATGAACGGGAAGACACCCAGCAGTGCAGGCGCAAAATGATTAAACGTGTCAATCGTATCCGTAAACATCCAGCGAAGAAGGGCAAGAAGCAAACAAGGAACCAGAAAGATCAAAGCGATCGTACGCGGATCATGTGATAGCTGTTGAAGAATCCGAGCGGCAGTCGCGAATGTCGTTTTTACGTGATACATTACTTTCCACTCCCAGCTATCGCCTTGATAAACGCCGCCTCGACCGAATTTGTTCCAGTCGTTTTCAGAAGCTGCTCTTTACTGTCCGACCACAAAAGCTTGCCCTCGCGCATAAGAAGCAGCTGGTCGCAGCGTTCGGCCTCATCCATAACATGGCTTGAAACAAGCAGGGTTTTACCTTGTTTCGCTAGTTCCGCGAAAAGCTGCCATAATTCCCTTCGCAAAATAGGATCGAGCCCAACGGTTGGCTCATCCATAACCAGTACGTCTGGGTTGCCCAAAAGAGCAATCGCAAGTGAAACGCGGGCACGCTCACCTCCTGATAATGTTTCGACAAGCTGCCCTTTTTTACTTTCAAGATGTACGGCATTCATAACTTCGTCAATTTGTGATTTTTTCGCTTTTGCAAGCGTGGCAAAATAACGCAGGTTTTGTCCAACCGTCAGATCAGTATATACGGCTGGACTTTGCGTAACATAGCCAATGCGAGGACGGAGTGTTTTACTTCCTGCTGGCTGTCCAAAAACCGTAAGGTTTCCACTTGAGAGTTTTTGCACCCCGACGATCGATCGCATGAGTGTCGTCTTGCCAGATCCGCTAGGCCCAATAAGTCCCGTGAGCCTACCTGCATGAACGGTAAAATTAAGATTAGCCAAAATAGCGCGGCCAGCTTTTTCAACGATTACGCTACTACCGACAAGACTTGGGTTTTGTTCCATATCTTTATAGTACTACTTTTGGTGTGCACGCGGTACGACAACTAGCGTAAGTACGATCGCTAGAATCACTGCAAACCCACACATAATCGAAGGAATACCGGCGATCGTAGACGGATCAATAATAGTTGCAGCCGTCGTAGGAACAATGAATGCAAGATACCCGATAGCAAGCGCACGGAGTGCTTGTTTTTTAGACTTAGACTTCACTGTCATACTTGCTTTCCATGAGTACACTACGCTAAGCGCTAAGAAGCCGTAATAGTATGCAGCATACAATTTGACTGCCCACGGAGCTATCGAAAAGATAACATAGTTACCAAGACATTCCTGACCTGTCATACCATGGCCAGAGAATAAGAAGAAGCATGCGAATGCGATCCCTGTAGCGTACGCCAGACCGACAAGAAGCGGCTGTTTTTGACCAGCCAAACGCGTCGCTAAATGAAGTCCTAGCGGTGGTAGAAACGTAATCGCTACGTAGCCAATACGCGCCCAGGTTAGGCTGTCGACTCCCCAGGCGGTTTCACAGACGTTATATTCTGCAAGTTGAAAAAGTGCCAGTCCTAAAAGAATCAGAACCGCTAAACGCGAAATAGGTGTCAGCTTATAACGCCCTATGACGTATAGCGCAAAGACGACTTCAATAATAAACGTCGCCAACATAATTGGAGGTGAGAAGCAGTAGAGTCTGTCGGTTTTAAGTACACGCACTTTCTCAACTATACCATAAGCATAAAATGCACCGCGTATTTTCGAAGGATCATGCTCATTCTGCTATCATAAAAGAATGAAAAGCTCGCTCGAACATCCCGCGCTCAATCTAAAAAACGACAAACCCCTAGTTTATACCGCGATGTCAAAACATCTGTTCTACTATCGGATGTTTATTTCCGTATTCGTCCTAGACATGGTGGTGTTCCGTTAAACCCTTTTATGGTTTTTGACTTCTTTTTACTAGATGCGGTTGATCGCGATCTTGTGCGTGAAGGAAATAATAACCTCGTAAAACGATGTGATGAGATTTGGGTATTTGGTGCAGTCAGTAATGGCGTGTTGGCTGAAATTCAAATTGCAAAAGAACAAGATAAACCCGTCCGTTATTTCGCGATAGAAAAGCGACATAAAATCGTTGGGACAACTAAAGATAAAGTCAAGATGGAAGACGAAGTGGCTTCTATGAAAGATCTCCTAGCCTAGTTGCCAGCTTCAAGTTCAAGAAGATATTTTTTACTTTCAACTCCGCCCGCATAGCCGCTAATGCCGCCACTGGTCGTACTAACCCGCTGACACGGCACAATGATACAAAGCGGATTACTACCAACCGCCGTACCGACGGCCCGAACTGCTTTTGGCCGTCCCACTTTTTCAGCAACCTCCTTATAGCTTAGCCTCTGATTATAAGGAATTTCCGAAATCACCTTCCAGACAAGGTTTTGAAATTCCGTACCGCTCCTTTTCGTTTTTACATCGAAAGTTTTACGAGTTCCTGCAAAATATTCGTTTATCTGACGAGTAACACTTTC
Source organism: Candidatus Saccharimonadales bacterium (assembly GCA_035317825.1). NCBI lineage: Bacteria > Candidatus Saccharimonadota > Candidatus Saccharimonadia > Saccharimonadales (SeqCode) > Saccharimonadales bacterium (SeqCode). The sequence continues at coordinate 52,192 of DATHGB010000020.1, forward strand.
AAATTTAGAAGAATCTCTAACCCAATCAGCGCCTGGTTCTGGAACTTTTTTGTACGCTTTCCAGTAAACACCCGTGATATTCTCGCCATCACCCGTCAGTAATAATTCGCCTGTAGGCACGACTGATTCCGTATAGTATACCGGCATCTAGTCCTCGACTTTCTTAAATCGTGGTATCTTTTTACCATCAGCCTCCACATCTTCAATAAACATGTTGTATGGCCGCACCCACACTTCAGGCTTACCCGTGTCATTATAGAGGCGTCTGTAAACAACAAACCATTCTAAGGTTTCACTATTACAGGCAAGATCAATAACCTCATATGGATCGCCTTTGTAGTGTCTGTATTTACCTCGTATCAATTCTGGCTTGGAAGTAAACTGATCACGCATTAAACTTCTTTTTTCAGTATTTCAAATAACTTTTTAAATGCTGTTTCGCGGTGAGGTAACACGCGCTCATCGGGTGAGAATTCTTCAAATTTCCAAAGAGGCATCTCGGGTTGGCCATCAGCAATAAACAACCTTCGAAAGGGCACTCCCTCTCGTCTTGTTGCCTCGGGCAAGGGTTTTTCGAGTATCCGGCCCGGCAATTCACCAGTTACAATACGTATGTCGCTACCATTAATCGAATACGCTACCGCGCTTTTGAACCGTGCTGTTCTTTTTTCTTTCGCAATGCCATACAGGCGTCCGAGAGCGTAGCCAAATACTTCATCATCAGACATTTTATACCCTAGCCAGCGCCGTGTGTGGATACCTGGTTCACCGCCAAGTGCGTCAATTTCAATTCCGGTATCATCACCAATAATAATGAGGTTTTTTGCTGCTGGCTGATCAAGATATGCTTCGACTTTTAAGCGCGCGTTGGTTTCATAGTCATTACCCGTCTCTTCTACGTCTACGGGTGTGAGGCCCGCTTCTGACGGGCTAAGGATTTCCATGCCAAAATTTGAAGCGAAATTTCGAACTTCATTTATTTTTCCAGGGTTTTCCGTTGCAAAAACTATTTTCATTTTTCACCTATCACTTTCAAGAATTCTTCTTCGTTTATTACTTTCGTGCCGTAACCCTCAGCTTTTTTGAGTTTGCTTGCTCCTACGTTTGCTCCCGCGACAAGATAATGCGTATCCTTAGCAACGCTTGTCTGGAATGTTCCCCCAAGAGCACGGATTCTATCAGCTGCAACGTCACGGCCCATCGATTCAAGCGTTCCGGTTACTACGAAATTCTGCCCGACCAGTTTACCTGTTTTTTGTTCATAATGCGGTTGAACGCCTAGTTTTTTAAATTTCTTAAGAAGTTGGATATTATCCTCATCGGCGAACCACGCGGCAACACTCTCGGCTACTACTTCGCCTACTCCTTCGACGTCTTTTAGATCATCGATCGTCGCATGTTGGATGTTGTCAAGCGACCCGAAGCGATTTACGAGATCAATTGCCGTCTGCGTCCCGACATGACGAATCCCCAGGCCATATACGAACCGCTCTAACGGCGGCGTCTTTTTAGCAGTGATCGCATCCGCTAATTTCCGGGCGGAAATTTCAGCGAAACGGTCAAGCTCGAGTAGTTGTTCTTTTGTGATCGTATAAATATCCGCTAGATCATGTACGAGTCCCGCATCAACAAGAGCAACAACGTTTTTTTCACCCATGCCATCAATATCAAGTGCTCCTTTAGAAGCAAAGTGTTGCAAGGCCCGTTTCAGCAGTAGCGGGCCACTTGCCCCTTTCACCCGGTATACCGCTTCGCCTTCTGGCCGAATAAATTCTAGTTCAGGATACTGACGATATAGTTCGGCTGGATAATCAAAGGGTTTCGTATGCTTAGGCCTAAGTTCTAAAAGTACCGATTCGACCTGAGGAATAATATCCCCGGCCTTGAAAATAACAACCGTATCGCCAACACGAATGTCTTTTCTGGCAATTTCGTCGGCGTTATGTAGGCTGGCGTGCTGAACGGTCGTACCTGCAATCTGAACAGGATTAAAGACCGCCACGGGTGTTGCAGCACCCGTACGTCCAATACTAATCACGATGTCACGCACGATTGTCGTGGCTTGTTCGGCAGCATATTTATATGCCACGGCTCCGCGCGGACTTTTACCAACGGTTCCAAGCTCGGCAAATTGCGCACGATCATTTACTTTAATAACTGCTCCATCGGTATTAAACGGTAAGTCATGCCGTTTCTGATCCACTTCATCAATAAAATGCATCAGTTTATCAATATCCGTGAAGGTACGCGATTGATGGCTTGTCATTACGCCAAGCTCACTCATCATTTCATATGACTGCTCATTTGTTTTTACTTCGCCCGCGTTATCACGCAAAAGATCATATCCGACGAATTGCAGCGGACGCTCCGCGACAAGTTTTGGATCAAGTTGACGAATTGTACCTGCGGCTAAATTACGGGGATTTTTAAACTCGGGAAGATCTTGTTTTTTACGGGCAACGTTCAATCTATCGAAATCTTTTTTGAACATGACAATCTCGCCGCGAATTTCCGTACGACCCTTTAAAAGATACGGGAACTCTTTGCTTTCACGCAGCCTGAGAGGGACGTTGTTAATAGTGCGGACATTCATCGTGACGTCCTCACCTATACGGCTGTCTCCCCTAGTGACGGCAGTCGTCAGTATTCCGTCCTGATAAATCAAAGAACAAGCCAATCCGTCCATTTTGATATCACAGAAAAATTCATGCTTGCTGCCAGGCAGTAATTTATCCATTCGCACAACCCACGCCTCGACTTCTTTACGGTTAAAGACATCGTTCAGGCTAATCATTGGCACTTTATGGGTCACCTTGACGAATTTATCCAGGGCCACGCCGGCAACGCGCTGTGACGGGCTATCAGCCGTGATTAGTTCCGGATAAAGCTCTTCCAGTTCGGTTAGTTCGTGCTTTAGACTATCAGCTGCCGCTTCACTCATCGTTGAATCATTCAAGACATGGTAGTGATAACGATAATCGTTAATGAGCTGGCGTAGCTTCTCTATACGTTCACGCGCCTGTGATTTGCTAAGCTGGGGCTGCGTCATCATCAACGACCTTCCGATACAGCAAATACACATAGCTAGCCATCCAGACAACCGATAGTGAACTCATAATGAGTAACGAAAGAGGCACGATTGGCATCCAGGAAATAGCCGGCACGACTGTTTTGATCCATCCGTCCAACAGGATGATCGGTATCATTACAACCATCCATACGGAGCCGACAAAGATTACGCCCCATAGAAGTCGTAGTAAAATCCTAATGCGTCTTCCGATTACAAGATCACCTGCGATCCGCAGCGCTTTTACCGGATACATTCCTGGTAATGTCACCACGACTAGCGCCATAAACGTACTTGTCATCCAATAGAGTGAAAGTGCAATCAGCAGTAAGGCAAAGGCCCAGAATACCATTGACTCAACGCCCCCTTCCAAAAGACCCGTATTCAACGCGGCAGCAAGTGCGATAACAACGACGGCCACGGGCAATAGCTGAAGGACAGTCACTAAACTAACTAAGAACGTAGGAATAATAGGCGAACCAGAGCTATACACACCATCGCGCAATCTTGGCTTTTGCCCAGCAAGAATCGCACGTAAAAGCCAGACAGTCGTTAACCACGTAAAAAGAAGTGCAAGAATTGTTAAGACAATCTGCTGGATACCCATGTTGGTAGCCTGCGCGGAATTAAGGCCTCCCGTGACGCTTGCCGCCAAAAGTAAGCCAGCCTTTGTCAGCCCGTCTAAACTACCCGATAGCAGCTCCTTATTATCCGTTTCGAGTGATGAACTTAGCTGTAAATACGTCTGCTGGGATGCAAGGCCAACGAACAATGCGCTAAGGATACCGTAAATAATAACGATACCAATAAATAATTTTTTCTGTGAGCCAAGGGTCTTTAGCACGTAATACGTGAACGAAAAATATCCTGGCATCTTCAATGGCCGTACATAGTCGCGACGCCTAGTTCGCCTAAAACTCCGGTGCGGTCTGCGCGCAAGAAAATCCTGCGTACGAAACTTAAGTTTTGCAAACGTTGTCTTGAATGTCGAGCCTGCACTACGAGGTTGAATTTTCTTCGTTTCCGTAACTACTTTTTCTTTTTTATTTTTTGGGGTAGTTTTACGTTTCACGGTTTCAGTTTTTTTAGCAGCAGGCATAATGTAGAATCTCGTTAAAATTTATTGGCGTTATTACGGAGGCGGGCAATACGCATTTCAAGCGGCGGATGCGTGCTAAATAAGTTATTGAAAAAACCTTTCTTGAGCGGATTATTGAAAAAGAGATGTGCCGTAGCGCCATGCTGTTGTTTCATTGGTTGCCCGTACTGCTGTAATTTCCCGAGAGCGCTTGCTAGGCCCTCTGAGTCACGGGTTGTCATAACTCCGCTGGCGTCAGCGAGATATTCACGCTGCCTGCTTACGGCCATCTGAATAATCGCCGCAATGATAGGGGCGAGAATAATAAGGACCACTCCGACTATCAGAACAATAGGACTTGTATTGTTTTCTCGCCTGTCACCTCCGAAAAAGAACATCCTCATCGCGATATCGGATAAAAGCGCGATAGCGCTCACAAGGCCAAAAGCAATCATGCTTACGCGGATATCGTAGTTGCGTACGTGACCAAGCTCGTGTGCCATGACCGCTTCTAGTTCGCGGTCATTCATGATATCCATAATGCCAGTGGTTGCCGCGACAATTGCGTGTTTCGGATCGCGGCCAGTCGCAAAGGCGTTAGGGGCCGGATCATCAATCATGTAGACCTTTGGCGTAGGAATACCCGTGGTAATTGCCAGGTTTTCAACAATTCGGTACAATCTTGGATTATCCTTTTTTTGAATCTCTTTCGCGCCAGTCATCGCTATGGCTAGTTTGCTTGCGGCATAATACTGGATTAAAGCATATACGAATGAAACACCTATTACCCAATAGGTAATATTAGCGTCTCCATAGTACATGCTAACGAGCCAGCCAATTGCACCGATAATGCCAACAAACGCTGCCATGATGAACAGCGTGTTACGTTTGTTGGCGGCGATGGCACTATACATTTAAGTAAAACTCCTATGAATCAACGTCTGGTAGAATAAATTAGAATTTGACGTCAACAGGTTTGTCGACCGTTGCCATGTCTTCGACTTCAAAGAATTCACGTTCTTTAAAACCAAGCATTCCAGCGAAAACATTGTTTGGGAAAACCTGTATCTTAGTATTTAGATCACGAACCCCACCGTTATAAAAGCGGCGTGATGCTTGGATTTTGTCTTCGGTGTCGACTAGTTCTTGTTGTAGCTGCAAGAAGTTCTGGTTAGCTTTTAGGTCCGGGTACGCTTCGGCAACCGCAAACAAGCTTTTTAGCGCTCCTTCGAACATGTTTTCAGCTTCAGCTGTTTCTTTAACGCCCTTAGCATTTAATGCGTTCGCTCGCGCCTCGGTGACTTTTTCAAATACGCCAGATTCGTGCGCCGCATAGCCCTTCACGCTGTTAACAAGATTCGGGATCAGATCAAGACGTCGCTTAAGCTGAACGGTAATGTCACTCCATGCCTCATCAACACGTATTTTTAGTGTTACAAGTCCGTTATATGTTGCCCATAGGAATATCCCAAGCACCACAATAACCCCTATAACGATCCACAGCCATAAAAATTCCATTCTTATAATCCCCTTATAGTCTCAAGTAATATGTGCCTTCATTATAGCATTTTTATAAGAAAAATTCGATAGGCCGTATTTGTTATTTCGCTTACACCCGGGGGACACCGTACTCGTTTAGCAAACTCTATATGCCCTGTCTTTCAAGCCTATAAACCTGATCAGGAATAGCAACCCGGTCATTTCTGATACGCTGAATGAAGATCAACGAATCAAGCAAGGGTGCTTCGCTTATTTCAAAACGCCCATCGGTCAACTCGGCAATCTCTTTCCAGTGTTTTTCGCCAAACATTTCACGCACCTGGCGGATGGTCATATAATCCGAATCAAAATATAGGTATGGCCGCGGTTGCACCTCGCAAAATAACTGCCAGTTTGAAGCTTTATAGCTTGATCCATGAAAAGCAAGGTTCTGGTCTACGGCCGTCGTGAGCAACTCTACTTGGGGATGGTTTTGGCGCAGATCAAGACGCACTCTGGAAAGGAGGGCGGAGATGCTATTTTTTGGGGCCTGATCAAATACATACACCCTGGAAATATCCATAACGGCGGCTTGTGGCACGCCTACCCTCTGTAAGATAATCTGCGCAAGGTTTTCCCACTGAAGCGGAGAAACGGTACATGCCGCTAGCGGCAACCCGGTCTTGGGGTGAAACAATGCATAAGCCATAGAGTCTTGCCGATACGACCTCAGGTAATGCAGGTGGCCGAATATAGCCTCAGCCGTATCTGAATCCAACGGACCAAACACTAACTCGGACACGCGATCAATGCCTGTTGGCCAATCACCGCCATCTGACTCAAACTCACGCATGTCTTCTCGCAACTTTATGGCCATGCTATGGACTTCTTCCTTTAAGCCCACTAGCGATATGCTATCGTCAGCTTTAGCAATTCTCGGTATCTGCATCAATGAAAGTACTGTTAGCGCACGTCCTGGCACTTTCACATCATGAGCAATCTGATCTATGATTCCAGCAAAAACATCGTCAAGAGATCTGCATGCAGATATAGTCGTCGTAGATGAACTTAACTGCTTCGTTAATGTCATGCGTACACTTTCATCATCGTATTTTACGGATAAACCAGAAATATAAACAAACTAACCATCTTGGGCTTACCGCTCAAAACTTCAAAACATAATTCCAAATAAAACACTTGGTGCGCAGAGCGGGACTTGAACCCGCACGACCGTAATGGCCAAGAGATTTTAAGTCTCTCGTGTCTACCAATTCCACCATCCGCGCTTAATTTTTAAATTGGAGGCACGTATGGGAGTCGAACCCATTTAAAAGCTTTTGCAGAGCTCCACGTAACCGTTCCGTCAACGCGCCGTCTAGGATATTATACCAAACAATGCAAGGAAAGTAGGCAACCCTTCTAAAAGTTAGTCTTTTTATTATTAATTGACATCCAAAGAATAAAAGAGTTTACTAAAAATATCTATGAACGAACAATTATCTCGGCAGACAAACACGAGTGAATCGCTAGACAATGTGTACGGCGAGTACGTAACGCGTCCTCGTGAACTAACTGCAAGCAGCATAGGAGCCGAAGCCGTCTCGATATTTATTTCTAATCTCGATGCTACTTTGAACAGCCAAGTTGTCATGAGCGCAAACTCCAAAAAAAAGACAGCGCTTGAAAAACTAGGCCAAGACAGAGATGGCCATACGCTCGCACCCATACCTCAACCTACTGGCGACGCGGCAAGAGCACATGCCGTACGTCAGCCTAGAAAAATAGCACCTCCAGGTCAAAGGAATCCTCAAAAATCTTAGTCCAAATAAAAATGAGACGTATAGTCTCATTTTTATTTGGTGCGCGAAAGAGGACTTGAACCTCCACGCCCCGAAGGGCACCAGCCCCTCAAGCTGACGCGTCTACCAATTCCGCCATTCGCGCATAAGGGATGTTAACCTGGACAATTATAGCGAAATTAAGGGGTTTTGTAAACTGATTTCTCGTTCACGCTCCAGTAAAGAATGTTGGCATAACGATCAGCTGCAGATACCAGTTTAGACGAATCATTTAATGATTGGACATGTTTGCTTGAAATATACTGCGCAACGGGCTGATATAGGCCGATTGCAGGAACATCCTTTAGCCATTCCCTTGCAAACGTTTTGTATTTTGCGTTTCGAAGTTCAGAAGACAGGCTCGACCTCGCACTTGCAAGTGCCGTATCTGCCGTCTTGTTGTCGTAGTTTGAAAAATTATATCCTGAAGTACCTGTTTGTGAAGAGTGCCAATACGCATATACATCCGGGTCTGCGCCGATAAGAAGTTCGTAAAGCAGCACGTCGTAGCTGCGATTTTGAAGCGTACTTTGAAAATTCTTTGATGAATCACTGGTATCTATCACTTCTGTCTCAACGGTAACGCCCAATTTTCGCCATTGACCCGACAAAACCTCAAGAACTTTTTCATATTCATCGTTTTTAGTCGTCGTTACTTTAAGTGATAGCTTTTGGCCATCCTTTTGACGTGTTCCATTTGTCAATTTCCATCCTGCCCCATCGAGTAACGCGGCTGCATTCTGTAGATTTGGAGGAGCTGCGTGAGGAACGTCTGACCCCGTCAGCTGACCATTGACAAACGGGAGATCTAGCGCCGGAACATTCCCAGGCAAGCTGCTACGAATGGCACGGGTATCCGTCGCTTGCTGTAAAGCCTGACGTACCACTGCGTCTTTCAAGACCGGGTTAGTGACATTGAATAACGCATAAACGCCGCTATTCACAGGGTGCGGCATAACTTGGTAATTATGTTTATCGACACGAGCAGCGTTAATTGCCGAAACGTCCGCCGCGGCACTTACCTCACCAGCCTTAAGCGCACGCATAATCGCATCTTGGCTGTCATACGCATGAACTTCAAAACGATTCAGTTTGGGCGCGCCTCCATAATAATTTTCCGAGGCAATCATATTCACTACTTTGTGCTCCGAACCTGATGTCTGTAATAGCCGGAAGCTAAACGGCCCGCTGCCTACAGGCGCTCGGCTAAACGTATTTTCACGTATGGCTCCGGCGGGAACATCTTTTAAAAGGTGTTGTGGCAAGACAGAAAAAGTTAAAGCGTATGGAAAAGCCACATACGTAGCGGGCAGCTGGAATACGACGGTTGTATCATTTAACGCATGTGCGTTTACTTCTTGCCAGTTAACCCGAAGGGGCGAACGGGTTTCAGGATTTTTAATAAGATTAACGGTAAACGCAACATCCTGTGCCGTTAGCTGTGTTCCATCATGCCACATTACATTTGGACGTAATTTAACCGTGTACGTCGTCCCTGTTGGATCAATTTGTATACTTTCGGCTAGATCTCCTCGTAAATGCCCTGTTTCATCATAGGAATAAAGCGAGGAAAACATCAGGTGGCTTGCTGCAATTTCAGCATTCGAAGCAGCGTATAAAGGGTTGAGGGTGTCTATGGGGCCCAGAGAAGCTTCCGCGTATGTGCCACCTACATCCGCTGCTTTTACCATATAGCTTTGCTGAAACCACATCAGCTGTAAACCTACAGCCGCAACCATACAGCCAACCAAAACGAGCCAGCCAATAATTTGGCGGCGAACACTTCGAATATTGTCGAGCCTTTTGATAATAAACTTATGGGCATGACGTGTCGTCGCGCCCTCGGCTTTTTTCATGCGCTTCGACATTTTTTTACTATCAAAATTCAACTTTTGAAATTGTCGCCACCCACGTTCACGTTGTTCGTCTGCCACGCTGCGTATGCCCCCTATAGCTTAAAGGCTGGTAGTAGAAGTCCAACCAAAATTGAAAGGACAAAAACAACCGACATAACGATAGTTGCTTCGAATAAGTTCTTATCAAGACCGCGTCGTGTTGTATAAAGTTCGCCCGAACTACCAAATCCAGCACCTAAGCTTGCGCCACGTTGCTGTAATAAAATAGCAAGCAGCATTAAAATAGCCGATCCGATGGTCACAACTTGTAAAATGCTATCAATATTCATTATCTTTTCTCCTGCTGATGCGCGTACTGTAAATCTAATGCGCTGCTTACTATATAGTTTACCAGACTAAGGACTATTCCCGTAAGAACCGAGTTCCAGAACATCATATTCAGACCAGGGGCAAGTTTGATAGAAACGTACACCATAAGGCCATTGACGACAATAGTAAAAAGTCCGAGTGTCAAAAGAATTGCAGGTAACGATAAGATGATGACAATCGGCCGAAGAATACTGTTAATAACGGAGAAGATAAGTCCAGCGCCCAAAAATACCCAGGCGTTAGCGGTCAAATCCGCATCACTGTACCCAGTACCGAAAATACGGACAGCAATCCATAATCCAATTGAATTCAATATCCATCGGACGATAAATACAAAAAATTGTCGTTTCATAAGCTAATTCCACTATACGGATATTTTAAAGATCTGTCGAGAGTCGGGCAGTTAAATTAGTATGGCCTTTGCCTGTAACCAAAATATCGTCCTCGATCCGCACGCCAATTCCTTCTTCGGGAATATAAATGCCTGGTTCTACCGTGAGTACCATACCTGGACGAAGGTATTTTGGCTGCCCTAGACTGTCGTGTACGTCAATTCCCAGACCATGGCTCACGGCATGAGGAAAGTATTTCCGGTAATTCTTTTCGTCGTCGCGACTTTTCATGAGCGCTAAACTAAGTAAAGCATCCGTCATAATAGCGTCAACTTTTTGTTGGTACTCTTCAACTAAAAGGTCCGGCTTAATAAGTCGAATGATCTTTTGCTGAGCCGCTTGAACAGCTTGGTGTACTGCCATCTGCCGTTTTGTTGGTTCGCCAAGTGCATAGGTACGGGTAATATCAGCCGCATACCCTGACATCCTTGCTCCTATATCCAGCAGTAACAGACTACGTTTTTTAAGCCTGGAATTATTATCAATATAATGAAGCGTGCAGGCATTGCTGCCAAACGCAACTATTGGATCGTACGCATGCCCAGCGGCACCTTGTTTTTTGAATACGTAGCTAAATTCAGCTTCTACCTCATATTCGTACGTGAATTGATCCAAATTATTCCTGACGTTTTCGAACGCGCTGATAGTCAGATTAATAGCCTGCTTCATGGCCGCGATTTCTTCTGGCTGTTTGATCGCGCGTAGGCTCGCAAGCTCTTTACGACAGTCAGATACCGAATTAAATGTCCGCTCTAACAGTTCATGCAGTTTTTTAGCAGCGGGATTAAGCGTGAAATCCAAATATTCCGCATACGGCTGCTCTCCTATCGTATGAACGACACTGTGTTTTTTAGCAAGCGTACGCAACATCATGAGCGCGTCATCACGGGAAATGACTGCGTCAACCCCGCTCGCCTTAATGGCATCTTCGACCGACAGGCTTCCATCAAAAATTACCCTGCTGTCACTCAAAGACGGGGCGACAAGCCAACTTTTGCCTCTAGTTCCATCAATTATCACCCACCAGTCAGGAACTTCAATACCCGTAAGCCACCAAAAGTTCGCCTCTTGCTCGAATTTGAATGCCGTATCATTGCCACGTTGCATACCCGCATATGCCGAGGCGACAATCAATCCGCCTTTTAATTGACTCGCTATCGAATCTCGGTTAGCCTTGAAAAAATCAGTCGTCATAATACCAGTATAATCTAACAGATGCCTGCTTGAGGTTCTCTTCCCGTTGCAGCCGTATCTATATGATACTTTACCGTACTGTCAGCAGTACTTACCGCATCTACGCAATAATTTGCCGAATTCCCCGAATCATACGTTACGGTCACATTGTCGCTGGACGTAAAAGTTGACGGGATACTCGTTGGATAGCCGTTATTAAAATTACGCGCCGCTTCCATAGCGCCAGATAAACTCCTAAGATCACTTTTTACTTCAGTTTCAGCTGTCGATTTACGCCAGTTCCCTACGGAAACAATCACAACGGTGACGAGTATCGCGATCACCGAAATAATGACGATGATCTCGACAAGTGTAAAACCTTTGTTTTTATGCATAGTGCCCACGAGGCGACTATAGCATAGGCATTATGAGGATGGCAAATACTTCGAAAGCAGTTTCGCCTTGGCCGAACCTATTGCTTCGGATAACTGTTCGGGGGTTGCACTTTGAACCGCCCGCAAGCTTCCGAATGTACGAATAAGCTTTTTACGTGTCGCCGGTCCAATACCAGGAATTTCTTCTAGGCTACTCGCCGTTTGTTTTTGCCTTTTTAATACCGTGTGGTAACTAACGGCAAAGCGATGGGACTCGTCGCGAATGCGTTGGAATAATTTCGTTACATCATTATACGTAGAATATAACGGTGCGCCGCGCAGGTTTTTAGAATGCGACGAGGCATTCAACTGCCCGGCATGAAGGTTCACGATATAATATTCGCCAGACGGCATGACCGTAACTCCCGGAATAGGTTCTTTCATTAGTTCAGAGAGCTTCTTGTTATCAATGTTGGAGCGGCTTCCGTGAACTATCACTTCCTCTTCCCGTTTGGCTATGCTGATCGTAGGAATATTCAGCTGTCGTTCCTCGAGTGCTCGAAGTGCGGCATCAAGCTGGCCCTTTCCGCCGTCGATTAAAATGAGATCTGGCGTACCCCATGCTTTTATATTCTTTTCACTGGTTCGCCTTAGCAGCGTTTCGTACATATTATAGTAATCATCGTTTTGTTCGATACGCGTTTTAAATTTGCGATAATTCGCACGGTCGCTGACCCCGTTAGAAAATACCACCATACTGGCAACGACGTTCGTGCCACCCATGTGTGAAATATCGTATCCTTCTATGCGAGCGGGCGTTTTTTTGAGGCCCAAAAGATCACGTAGATCCGAAAGCGCTTTATCCTTGCTGATATTTAAGAATTCTTTGTCGCCAAACATAATACGACGCTGCAATTCACGCAGATTATTTATTTTATTGCGGAGGATAGCCGCGTTTTCAAAATCATGTAATTTGGCCGCGATATGCATTTCTTTTTCAAGTTCGCTTACAAGCGCTTTTCGTCCACCTTGAAAATAACGTATTAGACGGCGGAGGGATTCTTTATATTCACTGCTCGGTACATTAGGATGAGGGCTAAGCCCAATGTGCACGTCAAGGTCAGGCCGGGTATTTTCGTTTGGTACTTTCGTGTAGTACGGGAAAACTTTACGAAGATAGCGAAGCGCTTTTTTGACTGCGTAGCCGTTATAATACGGACCGAAATATTCTGCGCCATCGTCAGCTGGGTTGCGGGTAAATTCAACATGCGGCCATTCGCTTTTCATATCAATCCGCACAAACGTTTGAGATTTATCGTCGCGAAGCAAAATGTTATAGCGGGGCATATAGCGCTTGACCATTTCGCTTTCAAGAAATAACGCGTCGATTTCGCTTTCCGTCTCAGTCCAATCGGTATCATGAATTTCAGCTACCAGCGCGCGAGTTTTCACATCCATATCACGAGTATTTTGAAAATACTGTTTCACCCGATTCTTTAAAACAGCCGCCTTGCCAACATAAATGATCTCGCCGTCTGCCGATTTATGAAAATAAACACCCGGGCTTCGCGGGAGAGTTTTCAGCTTAGATTCGAGCTTCGCATTCATCACTTTAATTATACTCTATGTATTATGTTATCGTTGCCAAAAATAGAGTTATAGTATATGATTATATTCTGCAATCCCATCCAGAAAGTGAAGAGGGCGAGATTCGACATGCAATTTACCGACCATACCGTGGCCTTGGAGAAAAAGCTCGGGGACTGGAAAGAGGAGTACGAAGGGACACTCAAAGATTTGGGTGGCCCAGTCTGGGAGCATGTAGGCGAGAAGGGCTACCACCAGAATGCAAAATGGATCTTCTGTCTCCACGCGGAGACCTGGCTACAGGCGCTAGAGAGACTCGGTGACCTGCAGCTGCGGAAGCATGTCATCTACTTGATCTTGTCGTGTGCGAAAGACATCGCTCACCCCTACATCGATCAGGCATGGGATCTTCTAGATGCCACCTTCGGGGATCGTCACCCAGAGATTGACGGGTCGGAGACTGACGAGAAGGATATCCCGAAGCCCGACCTGAAGAAGCGGCTGCACGCCGAGCTGGTGATTACAGTGAGGAGCGATGTCGCCGACGGCAAGCCAGGTGCGGCGGAGTACGCCAACATGTGCAAGCAGGTCGGCGTAAGCCTCAGCGACAAGCCAACAGCCTGACGATGGAAATGCAGGACGACAGGGTGAGGCCGAAGGCCTCACCCTGTCGTCAGCGGAACACCTACACTCTAAACGAGTGTTTTATTTTTACCCTGATATTTTCAAGTCCAAGTTATAATAAACTAAGTGAAACCTTCCTCTTTTGAACGTCCTCCAAATAACCCTTATAGTTTAGATGCCGAGCCGACGGAAGAGCCTTTAGATACCCCCAAGAAAAAAGATGATAAAAAAGAGAAAGACAGTAAAGACAAACCTGATAAAAAACACGTTGACGAAGAGGAGCGAAAAAAAGAGAAAAAGCAAGAAGATGAGAAAAACAAAAAGGCTGCTCAAAAACCTGAAAAAGTAACGACGGAAGACGAAGAAGCGCTTGAGGAAAAGAAACAGAAACGACAATCACTAGTCGAACGCTCTTTCCGTTACAAAAAACGTTATGAGGAAATGCCAATTCCTCATAATCCTTGGGTAATTGCGCGTTTGATGGTTGCCGAACATATCTTGGCAATTCATGAACAAATTGAGCAACCTCCTGTTGACGCTTCGCCCCTGGACGAGCTTCGGCTGCTTGCAACTCTTGACTATATGGGCAGTATTGCCGATGCCCTGGAAAGTCCCGAGGCCGATTCACCATCCGAGATAAAAGAAACGTGCGAAACACTCATCCAGCTTGCTGAAGAGACGCTCCAGGAGGGCGACGAAAATATTGCCGACGTACTTATAGATACCAATACCGATTCAGCGCAAATGTCTAATGAAGATATCCTGAAAGCACCCGAACAGAACCTTTCTGCTAATAACGCACTCCCGGTTTCGGGCGCGGCACTTATAGCCGTCCTTATTCATGCCCGTCAGCAGACACACCAAGCCACCGTATTGTCCGGCCCTACTCCGTATGTCACTCCCTCATCACCCCATTCCTCAGGAGGCCGTGTTGATAGTAACAGCACCGCTGGTGGGCCAACAACGATGCACCCAGTACCCCGGGACGAACGACCGGCTGCCGCGTCTCCGCCTCATGTTTCTCGTAGAGATTCACCCCTTGTAGCGCCCGAGCGTCACTCGTCACCTTCAGAAACACCCCTAGATCCTATAATTCCACGCTCTAGAGCCGAGACTCATCCTACGAGTTCAAGACGATCCACCGAACCTCTTGCCGCTTTCGCCGTTGCGACTACTCTTGTCGCTCCTCGCGCCGATAGACACCCTGTCGTCAAAAATGAATACACTCCGCACTCGACGCCTCGAGCTCACAGCAATCTATATGAGTCCCCGGCAACCAGCCATACGCCAACTCGTTCTGTTCATTCACCCGAAACCTCTCATGCAAATACCAATCACCAGACTCATAATTCATTCGCGCCTACCTCTCAGGCAGCTCATTCAATACCGCATCCTGAAACAAGCAGTCAAGCTCACTCCCCCGACTTGCAACATACTAACGAGTCCGTTTCACATGCCTCTCACAAAATCGAACACCTCCCACTTGCTTCACTTCTCGCTATGGCAGAGACGGTATCCATTGGACACGGACAACGTCTTCGAAACGCCTATGAAAAAGGAGCAATCGACAAAGATGGACTGGTTAAAATCCTTAAGTCGCATTCTAAACACCACGACTTCATACAGGAGTACAAACAACAGGTCGTAAAGCGTCGTAATTTAATTCAATCCTCACCCGAATTTCTTAGTTCTTCCGTGCCCAAAAATGACGCTAGTACACGAACGGCAGACAACACGGTATCCGAGTCACCTGTCACACCGTATGATTTTCAGCCTGATAAAAATACGGGAGACTTTGCCCCTACTTCTGATTTGCCTCAGACTCAGAAACAACCCGCTTCTATTGATCCGTTTGATACTCCCGACGAAAAAATTGCCCATCCGGCGTGGCTTGTTCCAGTCCTGCTTGGCATCCTTATTATAGTTGTTGGCACCCTGTTGGCGTTTCTTATCTTGCAATAAATACTTGCAAACGACAAATAGAGTTCTACAATAGGATAAGAATAAGCGAGGGAACTATGGACACTATTATTGAAACTAAAGGTCTGACAAAACGCTACGCTGACAAAGCCGCACTCGACAATCTAGATATTACCGTCCATAAAGGCGAAGTCCTAGGGTATCTTGGCCCAAATGGCGCTGGTAAAACAACGACGATTCGCTTGCTTCTTGGGCTTATCAAGCCATCCGCAGGCCTGGCAACAATCGGTGGTCAGAGTGTGTGGCATAATCCGGCAGAGCTGCATAAAGATATCGCCTATGTACCTGGTGAAACAAGCTACTGGCCAAATATGACAGGTAAAGAGACTCTTCATTTCCTTGCTAATCTTCATGGCGTCATCGATCACGAATACCAGGAAGAACTCATTACAAAGTTCGATTTCGATCCAAATAAAAAAGTGCGCGCCTACTCAAAAGGAAACCGTCAAAAGATTGCACTTATCGCCGCCCTAGCGACACGCGCAGAACTGCTAATTTTCGACGAACCGACCAGTGGCCTCGACCCGGTCATGGCAAAAGTATTCCGCGATGAAGTGCGGACAGCCAAGGCAAACGGGCAAACGGTCTTTTTGTCATCGCACATGCTCGAAGAAGTCGAAGAACTATGCGACCGCGTGGCCGTCCTCCGTGATGGTAGGTTGGTCGAACTAGGAACACTCGAGGAGCTACGCCATCTTTCGGCTTTAACCGTTGAAGCAACATTCTCTAGTACTCCTCCAGATGTGACAAAAATTAAAAATGTCACCAACGTGGAAGTCCATGATAAATATTTACGCTGTAACGTGCATGGGGCAATCGACGAGTTGTTGCAGGTTCTCGCAAAAGCAAAACCCGTTACCTTACTCAGTCGCAAACCTTCCCTAGAAGAACTTTTTTTAGCGCTATATGATGGTGAAGAGCATGGGAACTAACCTTTCGCCTACTGCAGCCCTCCGTCGATTCGGCTTTTCTCGAACAATAAAGGGCGCGCTTATTTTAGGATTTATCATAGGTCTTTTCGTCACAGGACAAGGTCTTGGATACGCCGAGACATTTACGGACGAAAAGTCGCGCACCGACCTAGCCACCTCGCTTTCCGGAGCACCGGCTCTTGGAATTCTTTATGGAGAGCCTAAAGATATTCTGTCTACGGCGGGCTACATGGTATATCGCACAACGCCTATTATGGGGCTCATTACTGCGATATGGGGGCTCATGACCGTTACGAAGCTGCTTCGAGGCCAAGAAGAAGATGGGCGCATGGAAGCAATTGTCACTGGTAGTACGACAAACCGTCAAGCATCGTGGCATATATTCATGGGGTTCATTGGATCAATAGTACTCAGCTTCACTATTGCGGCACTCATCATTGTCGGTGTTGGTCGTATGCCGAATGTTGATGCGTCAGTCTATGCGTGCCTACTGATTACTGCCGCAATTTTTTTGCCTGGTCTTCTTTTTGCTGGAATTGGCGTTTTCGTCAGTCAATTTTCGGTTATGCGTCGCCGCGCCTTAATGTACGGTCTGATTCCACTGGCTATTCTGTTCGCGATGCGCGGTTTTGCAAATACCATAGAAGATTGGTACTGGCTGAAGCGGTTCACGCCATTTGGCTGGGCCGATAAAATTAGTCCTGTGAGCGATACGCAGCTTGTATGGATACTGCCATTTCTTCTTGTAATTCCTATTGTTGCAATTGGTATATACTTAGTCGGAAAGCGTGATCTGGGCGCAAGCCTCATCAAAGAATCCGAAACCGTGAAGTCGCATAATTTCTTACTCGGCTCTCCCCTGCAGATGGCCGTCCGACAACAAATAGGGATCTTCGCGATATGGGCAGTATCTGGCTTATTCGTTAGCTCACTTATCGCAGCGATTGCTAATATTGCCGCGAATGCTGTTGTTGACGCCCCCGAGATTAAGGATGTAATTGGAAAACTTGGTGGTTCCGTTGATGATATGGCACTCGCCTTTTTAGGTACGGGGATAATCCTTGTCGTTCTTTTACTCCTTCTTATGGTAACTGTTGGCATTACCGCAATTCGAAAAGACGAAGCAAAACAATACCTTGATAATCTTCTCGTGCAGCCAGTGATGCGAAGTAAATGGCTCGCGAGTAGAATAGGCGTCCTGGCTATCGCCTCAGTAGTCATTGCGCTCATCACCGAGTTAGCAACCTTTTTAATTGCCAACTCTTTAGGTATTCATGTTGATGCTGCTGATTTATTCCTGGTAAGCATCGCGCTGACCGGAACAGTCATCTTTACCCTGGGGCTAGGAACTCTCATGTACGGATTCTTGCCAAGATTTGCCGCTACTACGATGTATACCGTCATAGCTTGGTCATTTTTAGTGGATGTCATCCAGTCGATCGTGAAGCTAGATGATATCGTGCTTAAAAGTTCTCTTTTCCATTATATTTCCCCTTCGCTCACCGAAACACCTGACTGGGCGACATTCGCGTGGCTCGTAAGCTTGGGTATAGTCATGGCAATCGTAGGAATATTTGCTTTTACCCGTCGAGATATTATCGCAGAGTAAAAATTAGTTCTTGATTTCGACACCTGCCATAATGACATCGCCTGTCACATACAAAACAGGTGCTCCTTTTGAAGTTTCGGGGTTGGTTTTGTTCTCGATGCCTCCAAGTATACACGAAGCTTTTGTTTTAACGACGATATCTGACGGCACGATGAGTTCGACTCCGCCCCAGAATGCAAACACGTTCAATGTTGCCTGTTCTTTGATTTTAACCCCTCGAAGATCAATTTTAATACCGCCCATAATTGCCGTCGCTTGACCACCTAAGTAATTTTCAGAGTTATTCCTGTGATCAATTCCACCCAGGATAGCCGAGACATCATCACTTTTTTCTTTACTTACACGCTTCGCCGAGCCCGCCCGGTTAAAGATAATGGAAAGTCCAATGATTACAATGACCGCTGGCCAAAATAACTGAAATATATTAACCGTTACGATATCAAGTTCACGCAGCTGTAATGCGACGCCAACACCACTTATTAGTAGCGCCCATAAATAATTCTTAGTGTCATTAATAAACATTAAAATGCCCACGCCTATAATAATTGCCGGCCATCCATTTCTAGCAATTTCATCAAAGCCCGCTACGTCCAAATTAGCAAGTAAAAGAACGACTCCTATTACAATAATTCCAAGCCCTGCGGTAAAACGTGTAATTTGTGATTTCATGTCTTTATATTACTATAAATAGAATACTTACGGGAATCAAGCCGAAGCTGTCGCGCCAAGTTTTGCGTTTTGACGGCACTGTTCGGTATGAAAAAGAAGATCAGGGTTTTGCTTGCAGTTCTCACAGATAAGCACTAGGTCATTACAGTTTGCCCATGCGCAGTTTTCATAATTACTCGTCGAACCTTCACAGTGACTACAGACACCAATCGTCTTTGCGTGATCGCTAAATTCAACTTTCATACGATCGTCGAATACTCGTAAACTACCTTCCCATAGCCCATCATCCGCATAAGCTTCGCCATATTTCACAATACCACCGTCGATTTGATAGACTTCTTCAAAACCTCGGTTTTTCATCAGGCTGGAAAGAATTTCGCAGCGAATACCCCCCGTACAATACGTGACAATTGGTTTATCCTTAAGGTCGTCATACTTTCCACTTTCAAGTTCACGAATAAAATCGCGTGATGTGCGGGTATCAGGTACGACTGCATTTTTAAATTTGCCGATCGCTGCTTCGTGAGCGTTCCGTCCGTCAAAAAAGACGACATCATCACCACGTTCTTCAACAAGCCTGTTTACTTCTTTGGGCTTTAAATGCTTGCCGCCGCCGACAACGCCATGTTCATCGACTTTTAGTTCATCTGCCGCATCGAATGCGACGATCTCGTCGCGCACTTTTACGCTCATACGAGGAAAATCTTCACGACCACCTTCACTCCATTTAAAGGTTGTCCCTTTAAAACCGGGAAATTCTTTGGTCGCTTTGATGTACGCCTTAAGATCATCAATGTCGCCACCAACCGTACCATTAAGCCCATGTTTAGAAATGAGAATGCGTCCCTTAAGGTTTAAGCTACCTGCCAAAGTCTTTTGCCACAACTTTAAAGTAACCGGATCGGCAATTGGCGTAAATTTATAATAGAGCAAAATCTTTTGCATATAGAGATATTATACTATATAATTGTCGTTACTATGATTACTCGTCTGTAATCCTCTACTCGCGTACGATCGGACGACCGGTCCAATAGCGAAAACCAACAACATCATCAAATTTGCAGAAAGGATCTCCCTTGCAAAGCTCTATTATTCGTTTGTTCTGGAAAAGTGCCTGGCATTATCCTATTAGAACAGCTATTGCCCTTGTTAACCCTATTATTACCGTAACGATAGGGGCGTTTATTGGACCATATCTTATATCAATCCTTCTTGAGAAATTGCAAACAGGTACGTTGACCCTTGAGGCTAGCTTACCTTTTATAGTCCTCTATGCCCTGACGCAAATTTACGGTGAAGTTATCGGCTGGCGCATTACGCTTTTAGCCGCTTGGACCATGGAAATAAATACTCACCGTGACCTTTACGCCCGAATCTTTCGTCACCTTGCCGAACAAAGCCTTGCGTTTCATGCGAATCGGTTCGGCGGTTCGTTAGTAAGCCAAACATCCAAATTCACAGGGGCATTTGAAAAGTTCTGGGACACCCTTATATTTCAAATGATGCCGGTCATTACCAGCATTGTTGCAGCCATTATCATCCTTGGCTTCTTTTTCTGGCAATATGCGGTCTTCCTCGGAGTCATGTCGATCATTTTTGCTATATTCGTGTTTTATACTTCACGCTCCATGGCCGCTCTAAATACGCGTGAAGCGCAGGCTAGTACGGCAATGACCGGACGTATAGCAGATATAATCACCAATGTAATGGCCGTCAAATCACACGGGCACGAAGATCGAGAAGGCAACAACGCATACGACCTTGCGTCAAAATGGCGCGAACGGTCCCGCGATACGTTGATGGGCTTCTTAAAGGCCAGTACCGGATACTCGACAATGATCGTGATCATTAATACAGTTGCTCTTGTGGCAGCAATTTGGGCAAGCGAGAACCATCTTGTCTCTATCGCCACAGTCTATCTAGCAATTACGTATACCTTTACGGTTGCCCGTCAATTATGGGAAATGAATAGTATTATGCGTAACTATAATCGCATAATGGGCGACGCCCACGACATGGCAGAGATCTTAACGATTAAACCTTCAGTAGCCGATAATGGCGGTGAAATTCTAGCAGCTAAAAAAGGTCAGATTGATTTTAAGAACGTAACATTTACCCATGATGAGGGCGAGGGTAATACTCTTTTCAATGACTTCTCGCTTACAATTCGTGCAGGTGAAAAAATTGGCCTTGTTGGTCATAGCGGTTCCGGAAAAACGACGCTGACAAGACTTCTCCTCCGATTCTCTGATCTAGATAAAGGCATGATCACTATTGACGGGCAAGAGATTTCAAAAGTTACCCAAGCAAGTCTACGTAAAAATATCGCCTACGTTCCTCAAGAACCACTCCTTTTTCATCGTTCACTCCGTGAAAACATTGCGTATGGCAAACCAGATGCAACCGATGATGAAATTCGTAGCGCAGCCAAAAAAGCGCATGCTACTGAATTCATCGATAAGCTGCCTCAAGGTTTAGACACGATGGTCGGCGAACGCGGCGTTAAGCTATCAGGCGGACAACGACAACGCATCGCGATCGCCCGTGCTTTGCTTAAAGACGCTCAAATTCTCGTCCTCGACGAAGCAACCTCCGCATTAGACAGTGAGAGCGAAAAGCTTATCCAGGCAAGCCTTAGTGAGCTCATGAAAAACCGTACGGCTATCGTCATCGCTCACCGCCTTTCAACAATTCAAAAGATGGATCGAATCGTTGTTCTTGAAAACGGGGTTATCGTAGAAGACGGATCGCATGGTGAACTATTAAAACGAAAAGGTATCTACGCGCAATTGTGGGCGCATCAATCAGGAGGGTTCATCGATGAATAAAAAATCCAAGAGTAACTTTGAACAACAAACTATTCGTATATTTTGGAATATAATTTTAAAGAATAAAAAACTATTTCTGCTTTCTCTTATCTACTTCGTTGGTGTCATTGGCGTCGGTGTTATGGTTCCTTTCTTAGTTAGCTCAACACTTGCAAACTTAGCGACTGGTCACACTGATGTCACGCAAAACCTATTGTGGCTTGGTGGCGTGGCCCTCGTTGGTGTGCTAGGAAACCTAATTGGCTTTACGAGCCTAATCCGGCTGCAGGCCAAATGCTCTTACGATGTCCTTGAACTGGCGATGACAACACTACTAAAACGAAGTACCGGTTTTCATGCAAATAATATTGGCGGGAAGTTAGTTAATAATGCCCTGGAATACCCTCAAGCGTTTAACCGCCTGCTCGACAGTATCTATATCAGTATTATTCCCTTTTTCCTTGTTATGGTGGTTGGAATTTCAATCGTTCTTAGTCACTCAATCGAAATGGGTCTTGCCCTTATTGCTATTGTCGTCATTACTGTTGGAATGATTATTATTGAAAGTATGCGCCGCTCCGGTCTTCGCGTTGATCGTAAAAAAGCTCAAAACAAAGTAATCGCTCATTTATCCGATACGGTCATCAACATTAATGCTGCCAAAACGTTTGCTAGGGAACGAGATGAATTAAATACACACCGATCTCTTAGCACTAATTTGCTTAATCTACGGCTAAAAGATTGGTCATCAACAGCACGTTCGGGTTCTTTACGCATGGGCATATTACTCGGTATGCAAGTTATTTTTATTGCCTATGTTGCGCACCTTATTCGTCAAGATCCTTCAATTCTTGCTATTGGCATATTCTCATTTACCTACACGATATCTTTAACTAGTAAATTGTTCGAGGTTGGCACCATGATTCGCAACATTGAAGAGTCGTTCCTTCAGTCCGCATCTATGACCGAAATACTTCTACAAGATAGTGAGATCATTGATGCGAAAGATGCGAAATCTTTAGATGTAAAAGAAGCCGTAATCGACCTGAAAGACGTGACTTTTGCCTACCAGGATTCATCACAGCATGAAGAGGTATTTAGTAACTTAAACCTCCGTATTCCCGCTGGCCAACGTATTGGACTGGTTGGGCCAAGTGGCGGTGGAAAGTCGACATTAACACGGCTCTTGCTACGTTTTGATGACATTAACGAAGGAACAGTTGCAATTGATGGACAGAATATTCATGATGTGACACAGGCTAGTCTTCGCCAATCTATTTCATATGTGCCCCAAGAACCACTGTTATTTCATCGTACAATTATTGAAAATATTGCCTACGGAAAACCTGATGCAACCGAAAAAGAAGTTCGCGCAGCAGCCAAACTAGCTTATGCAGATGAATTTATTCAAAAGCTACCACAAAAATACGAGACCATTGTCGGCGAACGCGGCGTCAAACTATCTGGTGGACAAAGACAGCGCGTCGCTATCGCTAGGGCAATCCTAAAAGACGCTCCTATTTTAATCCTAGATGAGGCAACGTCAGCACTCGATAGCGAAAGTGAAGTATATATTCAAAAAGCCCTTGCTGAGCTTATGAAAGGGCGAACAACACTTGTCATCGCCCACCGTCTTTCGACAATTCAAAAACTTGATCGTATCATCGTACTAAACGATGGCATCATTGAAGAAGATGGATCACACACAAAACTTATAGAAAATAAAAAACTATATGCCAAGCTGTGGGCGCATCAATCCGGCGGCTTCATAGAGGAATAAATAAAATCCGCTACTTCTAGCGGATTTTATTTAGATTAGACTAGCTATCTATTTATTAGCGTCAACGTTTGACTGTTTTGGTTCATCCTGGCCTTTGCCACCTGGACGAGTTTCTTCAGCTTGTGAATCCTGGTCAGTGTCTTCACCGTTCTCGGCTGTCACTTCGCTTTCATCAACAGCGTCACCACCAGCAGCATCGTTTGCAGCCTGAAGTGCGCTTGGTTCGTAGACATTTGCGATAACAAGATCAAGGTCTTGATCGTGGTCGGCAAACTCTACGCCTTCAGGAAGTTTAATGTTGGCAAGTGTTAGTTTGTCTTCAGTCCCCGCAAGGTTCACAATTGAGATTTCAAGTGCTTCTGGAAGGTTTGCTGGAAGCGCCCTAATTTCAACATGCTCGATAGCCTGCAAAACCACAAGTCCGGCTTTTTCAGCGGCACTTTCACCAATTCCGATCAAATGAATTGGAACTTCCGTGACGATTTTTTCGTTTTGTTTAATCGTATGGAATGCTACGTGACGAACAAGGTGTTTGACTGGATCAATATCAATGTTTTTAATAATCGCAAGCTTTTTCTTGCCTCCCAATGTCAAATGGACTGGCGTGTGCTTGCCTGCAGCGTGCACAACTTTTGCTGTTTCAACAAAGCCTGATTGTGTCGAGATTGGGTCAGCGGAACCACCGTATACGACGCTTGGTACTAAACCATCTGCGCGTAATTTCTTAACCTGTTTGCCTTCGGCCGTTCGTGCGTCTAATGCTAACGAAATTTCGTTCATATTCCTCCTAATCGGTATATGCCCTTATTATACCATTTCACCGACTCATGTTAAAATGGTAACAGATGATACCTGGATTTGACTTAGCTACTTTCGCGGCGCAGGCTGGGCCTTGGGCGGCCGTATTCGTTTTAATGGCTATTATTTTTGCAGAGTCCGGACTTTTAATCGGCTTCTTTTTGCCTGGCGATAGTATTCTCTTCACAGCTGGATTTTTGGTTCAAACTGGAATTTTAAAATTCGACATCCATCTTTTGGTCGTGTTGGTATTTTTAGCGGCAGTCCTTGGTGATGGTGTCGGCTATCTATTCGGACGCAAGATAGGCCGTAGACTGTTCCAACGTCCTAATTCGCTTCTGTTCCGACAAGAAAATATTCAAAAAGCCGAGGAGTTTTATGAACGCCACGGAAGCATCACTATTGTTATTGCCAGATTTATTCCCATCGTACGTACTTTCGCGCCAATTGTCGCAGGCGTCGGTAAAATGAAATATCATACCTTCCTGACGTTCAATGTTATAGGCGCGCTCCTTTGGGCAGTCGGCATTACCTATGCTGGCTTTTATGTCGGTGCAGGCCTGGAAAAGATTGGCATTGAAGTTGATACGATCCTTCTTCCGATCATTGCCGTTATCATTCTTGTTTCGGTACTGCCCCCTGCCATCCATATATTCAAAGATAGTGGCCGACGAACCGCTATGTGGAATGGTACCAAAAAACAAATCGCTATTCTCTTGAAACGTTCGAAGTAACTTACTTTTTCAGTAATTCTTTAAGATATTGTCCCGTAAACGATTGCTTTTCTTTGGCAATTTCTTCTGGCGTGCCTTCGGCGATAACATTACCGCCGCCTTGGCCGCCTTCTGGTCCCATATCAATAACGTGATCGGCTGACTTAATCACATCGAGGTTGTGTTCAATAATAACCATGCTGTTCCCACCCTCGACAAGCTTTTGCAGAATCGTTAAAAGCCGTTTTACGTCGGCGCTGTGGAGTCCTGTCGTAGGCTCATCCAAGATGTAGAGCGTCTTGCCAGTTGCACGACGGGATAACTCGGTCGCGAGTTTAATGCGTTGTGCTTCACCGCCACTAAACGTTGTGGCTGGCTGTCCAAGACGAATGTAGCCCAGGCCAACTTCAACAAGCGTATCTAGTTTACGTGCAATTGATGGAACGTTTTTAAAGAAATCCGCAGCCTGCTCGACAGTCATTTCAAGCACGTCACTAATCGTCGCGTCTTTGAATTTGATTTCAAGTGCCTCGCGGTTGTAGCGTTTGCCCTTACACTCATCGCAGGTAACATATACGTCTGGCAGGAAGTGCATTTCAATCTTGATCACACCGTCACCCTGACAGTTTTCACAGCGGCCACCTTTTACGTTAAAGCTAAAACGACCGGCTTTATACCCGCGAATATTCGCTTCAGGCGTACCAGCAAACAGCTCGCGAATTGGCGTAAATACGCCCGTATACGTTGCCGGGTTAGAACGCGGAGTTCGCCCGATGGCAGACTGGTCAATAACGATTGCTTTATCGAGGTGTTTTATGCCTTCGATATTTTCGTGTGCACCCGGTACGACATGCGAACGGTGAAGCCTTGCCGAGAGTTCTTTAGCCAAGATATCGTTTACGAGTGTTGATTTACCACTGCCACTGACACCACTAACAACAGTAATGACGCCCAGCGGGAAACTGACATCAATATTTTTAAGGTTGTTTTCTTTGGCGCCGCGAATAACAAGACTTCGGTCTTTTACGACCGTACGACGCTTTTTAGGGACATCGATCTTTTCAGTACCCTTTAAATAACGCCCCGTAATACTATCTTTATTATTCGCAACTTCTTCAGGCGTGCCCGCAGCGACGACGTTCCCACCCGCCACACCAGCACCTGGACCAATGTCTAATAGATAGTCTGCATGACGAATCGTGTCTTCGTCGTGTTCAACGACCAGCACGGTATTACCTAAATCACGAAGGTGTTTAAGCGTCGTAATTAGGCGGTCGTTATCGCGTTGGTGCAAACCGATTGACGGTTCGTCTAGTACGTACAGAACGCCTTGCAGACCAGACCCAATCTGGGTCGCCAAACGAATACGCTGCGCTTCACCACCCGAAAGCGTATTGGCGGCACGTGAAAGTTCAAGATAATTCAGTCCAACGTTACTCATAAAACCAAGTCGTGCCGTAATTTCTTTCATAATCTGACGCGCAATAAATAGTTCGCTGTCAGATAATTTCAATGTGTTTTGGAATAGATCAAGTGCAGAATCAACGCCAAGATCACAAATATCCATGATGCTTAGATCATGTACGGTAACCGCTAAAACGACAGGTTTTAGCCGCGCGCCGTTACATGCATGACAGCGGCGTTCGCGCATAAAACGCTCGATATCTTTTCGCATAAACTCACTGTCAGTTTCTTTGTGGCGGCGTTCAAGGTTTGGAATAACGCCTTCGTATGTTGATTCATAGTGGCGACCACCCCCCAGGTTAACTGTGTATTTTTGCGTACCAGTTCCATACAGGATTTTTTCCATATCCTGCTGCGTTAGCTCGCTCACGGGAACTTGCAGACTAAAGCCATGTTCTTCGCCAACTTTAGCAAGGCGTTTCATGTACCACGCGTCGCTATTCACACGGTTGTACGGACGAATCGCGCCTTCTGCAATCGTCAGATTCGGATTAAACACCAGATCAGGATCAACCTCCAGGCGACTGCCTAGTCCGGTACAAACAGGACATGCACCTTGTGGAGCGTTAAAACTGAATAGCCGAGGTTCTAGTTCGGGTATTTCCTCGTTTGGGTGATCAATACAGGCATATCGCTGGCTAAACGTCACGATATCGTCTGATTCTACGTTCAGCAGTTCAACGACTCCTTCAGCAAGCTCTAACGCTTGTTCGACGGACTGCGTCACGCGTCCAAGCATCTCGCCGCTCATTGCGATACGGTCAACCACGATTTCAATATTGTGCTTGTAGCTTTTTGCGAGTGTTGGAAATTCGTCAAGCGCGTAGACGACGCCGTCAACACGGGCACGGGCAAAACCAAGGCGACGGTATTGTTCAGGAATATGAGCGAATTCACCCTTTTTGTCTTTGATAACAGGCGCAAGAATCATCAGGCGCGTACCGTCAGCAATCTTCATAATTTCGTCAATGATTGCCTGTGGCGTACGACGCGAGACTTCTTTGCCGCATACAGGACAGTGCGGTACGCCGATACGCGCAAACAAAAGGCGCATATAATCGTAAATTTCGGTTACCGTCGCAACGGTTGATCGCGGGTTGCGACTGGTAGATTTTTGATCAATAGAAATCGCAGGGCTTAGACCCTCAATCGAATCGACATCGGGTTTGTCCATAATACCCAAAAACTGCCTGGCGTAGCTCGAAAGGCTTTCGACGTAGCGGCGTTGTCCTTCTGCGTAAATGGTATCAAAAGCAAGCGATGATTTACCGCTTCCTGATAGACCAGTAATGACGACAAGCTTATCTCTTGGAATCTCAACTGAAACATTTTTTAGGTTGTGCTCGCGAGCACCAGTAACACGAATAACCTCTGGCATAACGCCTTATTATAGCACGGTTTAGCAAGTCTTATCCAGTCCGCCGGGCAACATCGTGCTTATCGTTGCAGGTGTCAGGCGCGAATGCTATATTGGTGTGAAGTTCGTTTACTAAAAGAGGTGCGGAAACATGAAAAACCCATACACAATCGTTGCGTTATGCTTAATCGGCATCGCATTTTTCCTAAAAGCCGGCGTTGCGAATGCATTGCTACTGTTTTTGTTAGTAGGCGCTATTCCTGGAACGTCGTATAACGTTCCGGCAGCAGGTATGTTGTTCATTGTTCTAGTACCCGTGTGGCTTGTCCTTGTACGGATTACAATGCTAGAATCTGTCCAAGCCTGGATCAAGAACCAAATCAATCGTGGCAGCGCTACGCAAAAGAAACGTTTGCCCCGTAAACGTTTCGAGCAGGTCTAGGGCGCTTCCGCGTCAGAAACGTCAACTGGCAAAACGCTTTCAGCCCAAAGCTGTAATTCCTGCAAAATAAATTGCTTATTATCATCTGTTTCCGTTGCCGCGAGACGCTGCAAGGATTTTGTGAATACAGGAAGTTGCGCAGTAATGTGGTTTGAGCGCCACTCTTCCCACGCGCGCGCTTCGTCTTCGCTGAGAATCCCTGGGAAATTACGTGCTTTATAGTGAAGTAAAAGTGGAGCAAGCCGGTCATCACTAAATTCAGGATTAAAATCAGCCAGTTCACGCTCAGATGCGTTTCTGACCGTCTCGCACCTTAAACGGTCCCTGTCGTTCAAAAATCCGTCGTAAAGTTTTGCTTCCGGATCGGATGCCTTTTTAAATTCAGGGCGGTTTTCAAATAATGAACGGATATTCTCGGCAAAATGCGGAGCTGACAGGAGTAGTTTCTTGTTCTTTTCAATCATTGCTTTATCGAGATGAATGCGGTTCCAGCCGTCACTTTGTTCCAGTACGCCAACGGGCGCAACCGCAGGTACTCGATTATATTGCAATTCCTTAACGGGAAGTTTTTGAAACCCCTCGCTCTTTCGCTCTTCCCAGGTGGCATAAAACTTCTTTTTAATATCTTCCATGCTAAGATTTATAAAATCCGCTGGGTCATACCGAAGATCATACACGACGACATTGCTGTTTTTACCACTCGTTAACGGAAAAGCGATGGTCGTTTTGTCATGCTCACTGTCGTAGCGTCCGCTTGTATAGACAAATGGTTTTTTATCATCCAAATTAACCAGTGATTGTACTTTTTTCTTGTCGCGCATCGTAAAAAGATAGTCGTATAGTTGCGGCTGTTTTTCTTTGATCAATTTTGCAACAGCGATCAATGCCTCTACATCGCTAAGTGCATCATGCGCTTTGAGGTGATCAATTCCATTTTCTTTCGTGAGCAGCTCCAGACGGTTCGTAGGTTTTCCATCAACAACTGGCCAGGTTATACCATCGGGGCGTAAAGCCCTTGTCATACGGACAACATCAAGCATGTCCCACCTTGAACGTCCATCCTTCCAACTCCATTCGTAAGGATCGCGAAACGTTCGCCAAAAGAACGCCCTGATAAATTCGTCGTCAAACCGAATATTATTAAATCCAATTGTTACCGTATCCGGCGTAAAGATTTCATCTTGCAAGAAAGTAGCGAATTCCGCTTCTGTCAGACCATCTGCCTGGGTAGATTGAGGAGTAATTCCCGTCACCATCAATGCCTCCGGGGCTGGTATCGTATCCTCGGTTAGTTTTACGAGGACATTGTGTGATTCGCCAATCTGGTTAAAACCAGTATCCGTACGAATACCCGCAAATTGCATAATTCGGTCATTTCGAGGGTCAAGCCCGCTTGTTTCTAAGTCGTAAAAAAAGAAAGTTTGAGAC
Organism: Candidatus Saccharimonadales bacterium; assembly: GCA_035317825.1. NCBI lineage: Bacteria > Candidatus Saccharimonadota > Candidatus Saccharimonadia > Saccharimonadales (SeqCode) > Saccharimonadales bacterium (SeqCode). The sequence goes on from DATHGB010000020.1 coordinate 82,008, forward strand.
ATAAGGTTTATTATACGCTAAAAACAAAAACTCGCTGATTAGCGAGTTACGGAACTGGATTAAATTATCACAGTTGGATATAGCCGAAGCGTACAGAGACCGGACCAGGCACGAGCCGCAGGGAGTTGATCCCTGCGAACTCATGCCTGGTAGGCGATCTGCGGACGGTATCGTCGAGCACCGGAAGTATCCGGCGTCGGTCGACCGCGTCCACAGCGCCTCGGGCAGTCTCAGAATGGGTGTCGTCCGGACGTACCCGTGTCATGCAGACCGCATGGCACTTCGGTGGGTACGCCCTTGGCCGATCGTTCGTACATCTCGTTCCCTTCAGACATTCGTGCGTGTTGGCGTCCGTCGTGACGCCGCTCGCCGCTCTTTCTTCTTTGGTCGCCTAAAAGATTAGTACTAGGTAAAACCAGCTTCGGGGTGAAGCAATTTCGCCTCCTTCACTAATACCATTATTAAACCGACAGGGAATGGCCACGGTTGGCCGTAGTACTACGCCCGAATCCTGACAATTGTCCGAGGTATCCGTCGTAGATTTCTATCTACTATTCATAAATAGAAATCTACGACGGATGCTATATCCAACTTGTGAATGTACTACAGAAGTTTTCACACAATCTGATAGTGTTATACACAATAACACACAAATAGAATTATGTCAATACTATTCTGTGGGCGGTTATTGTTCTAGTAGGGTAAACTCATGGCCACCAATTTCGATGACACTATCGCCTACCGCGCCTGCGCGAGACAGTTCGTGGTTTACACCTAATTTTTTCAAGATATCGCGAAGACGATTTACCCCTTCGAAATTACTAAAATCAGTCCGTCGGGCAAATTTCTCAACCTTATCCCCACGCACGACAAAATGACCAGTCTCTTCGTCTTTTGTCACTGTCCAGGCATCAGCAATCTGGTTATCCGTAAGGCGGATCGTCACAAGATCGTCGTCGTCAGCATCAATTTCTTTTTCGATGCTTCGGATTGCTTTTACCTTGCTATCCAAGGCCCGAAGTACTTCCGTAAGTCCCTGATGAGCACTTGATGAAATAACAAATACGTCAGCACCGTTTTCAGTTGCTTCTTTAACCGCATCAACTTGCATTGCAACAATCTCATCATCCAGGCCTTCAGCCTTTGTTAACGCGATTACTTCTGGACGAGTGAGTAGTTCCGGACTGTAGCTCGCAAGCTCTAGGCGGATTGTTCGATATGCAGCTGCTATATCATCGCTATAGATATCAATAAGATGCAGCAGGACCGCTGTACGTTCGACATGACGAAGAAATGCGTCACCTAGGCCTTTGCCTTCGCTAGCGCCTTCTATAAGCCCTGGGATATCAGCGATAAGTAAACTGGAGCTGTCGATGTCCGCGACTCCAAGGTTTGGAGTTAGGGTTGTAAATGCATAGTCGGCAATTTCCGGACGAGCGTTGCTTACGACGGATAGAAAGGTTGATTTACCTGCATTAGGGAATCCGACCAAACCTACATCCGCAAGCAGCTTTAATTCAAGCTCTGCTTCAAACGTGTCACCAGCTTCGCCTAATTCCGCCATGCGGGGAGTCTGACGGATAGATGATTTGAAGTGTGCGTTTCCAAATCCACCATCACCACCCTTAGCGATCACCACCTCTTGTCCATTTTCAGTAAGATCGGCAATTATTTCACCGTTACGCTTCACTAGCGTACCCATTGGAACTTTGATGCGCAAAGCTTCGCCAGATTTGCCACGCTGATTCTGCTTACTGCCATTACTGCCAGCCGGAGCCTTTAGTTCTGGTTTGTATCGAAAGTCGATAAGTGTGTTGAGATTTTCCGTAGCGACAAAGATAACGTCGCCGCCTTTCCCGCCGTCACCACCGTCAGGTCCGCCTTTATCTACGTAAATTTCCTGACGAAAACCAACGGCACCGTTGCCGCCTTTTCCTGCAGAAATAAAAACTTTGGCGGTATCTACAAACATTCTTACCCAGTATAACAAAATCGCCCCTGATTTGACAGGGGCGATTCGATTTATACAATATTTTGACTAGTGAATATAGTAGAAGCTACCAACCTGCGACGCAGGAATTGTTCGCTCATCGACAATATTACCTTGCCAGTTGTAGTTCATTTCCGTCACCGTAACGCTTCCGTCAGCGTTAACGCTTTCGACAACCGCAACGTGACCATACCCACCACCGTTCTGCATGACCGCACCAGCTTCTGGTTTTTGGTCAACACGGAATCCGTTGGCAGATGCGTTAGATGCCCAGGTTGCAGCATTTCCCCAGAAGCTTCCGACAGGTCGTCCAAGCTTTAGGCGGCGCTCATAGGCGTACCATGTACAGTTGTTACGGGCATAGCCGTTACCTGGTGAGCTCGGTGAGCTATCCCTATAAAGGGTTCGCATATTTCCACCTATATAACCACCAGCGCTAAATGAAAGGTATACACCGTACGACGAAGAGCGTGGGGCAACATACCCTGGGCGTTCTGTTTCTGGTAGTGCACCGCCAGGGATAATCAGCTTCTTACCTACTTGTGGCGCGCCTAGTTCAAGGTCGTTAAATGCAACCAAACGATTTTTGTCGGCATTATACTTAGATGCGATAGAATCGATCGTATCACCAGTTTTGACCGTATAGAATACACCGTCCAAGGGTGGAATCGTAAGGTCTTTCCCTGCTTCTATAGCGTCCGAGTTAAGATCATTAGCCCATTTGACTGTGGTTGCAGAAATACCAAACTGAGCTGCAATAGCTGGGATCGTGTCACCAGCTTTGGTGATATAGTGTCTAACCGCACGACCATCAGCCGAAGGCTGAATAATTTGTGGTTTGGCAATAATGTCATTTTGCGTTTGTGTCAATTCCCCTGCAACCGCTAAGGAAACAGAGAGGTTGGCAATGTTAGGAGCGATTGATAAATCGCCGCGCTCAGCAATACCAGCTGCAACGTTTGTTGCGACAAGCTGGTCAACTGAAGGTTGGTCAAATGACCGTGTAGGATTCAAATTATCACTTGGAACGACAGCATTTGCTATGCTGTCAGCTTTTTGTGGCGGCTGGTAGCCAATGGCAACCATTGACATGATAAGCAAGAAAACACCAACATAGGCAGCTATAGTGGTTGACTTGGGACCGCGCCTAGCTCTTTTAGAACTGACACGATGACGAGCAAACACTTGTTGTTTTAACTCAGCAGTTGTCGCTTGGGCAGAGCCCATAGCGGATTCAAACTTACTAATTATTGTTCTCCTGCCTGTTGCATTACTGCAAAGGCGTCTACCTTACTTTGTCTTTCTTCTCGCAAATAGAACAGGGTACGTGTGTCGACCGATTTCATTAATGATATTAGGTGAAAATGTTCTAAGTTCAGTACCCGTAACGACATTTGTCGGTAGGCTCATTCATGATCTGTGCTTCCCACTCGCATATGAGGCCGTTAGCCGCATTAGTAGACAGAGTCATCAATGTGCTGTCATTAATTGTATCAGCTATTGCAAAGTATGTCAATTTATTTTATGGTTATAAAAAATTGTCAAGTTTACGGTATTAAACACTTCACCTTACAGTGGTCACGAATGTTTGCTTCGTGCTCCTCGTTTGTGCGTGCAAAATAGGTTACATCGTCATCACCGCTTAAGAAGTAAAGATAATCACCACTTGCAGGGCCGGCAACAGCCTCTAGAGCAGAGAGACCAGGAGTAGCTATCGGTCCTGGAGGTAATCCAGGGTATTTACGGGTGTTATACGGTGAATCCAGACTTGGAGAGGGGTCTACGCCTAGTTTTTTTGCCGCATATTGATAAGTGACATCCGACCCAAGTGCCATACCGCTGTTAAGCCGCGAGTAAAAGACCTGTGCTACTTGTTTTTGATCATTTTTGTTTGAAACTTCCCGCTGAATAATAGAGGCGAGAGTAATTCCCTGATACAAATCCAATCCATGCGCTTTAAAGCCATCAATGAGGTTATTTTCGGTAATAGTCGAGTAATACTCATCAAATGTCTTGGTAAGAATATCTTCGACTGTCGCGCTACTGCTAAAATTATATGTTTCCCCGTAAATGTATCCCTCTAGGTCAGCAGACTCAGGCTTATCTTGGAATAGAGGATGCGTATAATTTTTGTTTAACGCGGCATCTACCTCCGCTTCACTATAGCCAGCAGCAATTAACTTGGTACGATTTTCGGCAAGCGTTGCACCTGGGAGAAATGTTAAGTTAAATTCATCCGTTCTACCAGATACGATATGCCCGACTATGTCTTCTGTTGATTCTGAAGGGGACAAATTATATGTTCCTGCCTGAAGCGTTGCACGCTTCCCTGTTATTCGTGTGTATATATCAAACGCGAACTGACTACGAATAAGCTTTTTTTCCTCAAGAAGCCGCGCAATCTGTGCAGGTGAACTTCCCGATACGATTTCTACCCGGGTACGGCTTTTGTCATTACTATTTACGGGGGTAAGAGAAGCTTTGTACCACGTTAGTCCGCCCAACGTTAAAATGGCCAAAAGCGCAACGATTCCCCCGGTAATCCATAATACAAGCCGTTTTCGGCTCTTTTTAGGTGGTTTTACGTCTAAAACAGGTGGCTGAAGGTCTGGCGCGACCTGCTGTAACCGTTGAGCCGCAATGGGCGCATTAGGACTCATGGAAGGATCAGTAGGCCTCAGGGGAGTATTTTGAGGCCCTAGGGGTCGTTTTTGAGGCTTAAAACCGTCCATTATAATCTCTCCAGGAAATCCTGCAGGATAATTGTGGCTGCCTGAGCATCAATGTCTCCCTTTGTATAGGGTTTACCTTGCGCTTTTAGGCGCTGTTCAGCTAGGACACTCGTCAAAGATTCGTCCTGAAAAACAATATTTGATGCCATATCGCGGAGTTGTTTAGCAAACTCTTCAACATATGCAGTCTGTGCGGTTGGTTCTCCGGATTGGTTACGAGGATAGCCGACAACGATTGTATCCGTATTTTCATTAACAACCAGTCGTGCGATCTGCTCAACTTCAGTCCCGTCAACTTCTATTGTTTCAAAAGGAATCGCAATACGCACACCACTATCACCAACAGCGACGCCAATCCTTTTCTCGCCTACATCTAGTGCGAGGTATGATTTACTTTGACTCATTCAGATTAAATTCTACAGAAATACGTTTCACATCGTTCGGCGCGCTATTCACCCAGAAAGGAGAGAATTTAACATCTACATTATCTACTCCTGGAATTGATTCGATATTTGACTGGATATCTCCGTAGCGCTTGCCTTTTGCTGCGTTTTTAATCGCATCGTCATTAATTTTTGGTCCAACCTTTGCGTTAGCGACAATATTTGCACTGAATCCACCTTGGACTTCGGTCACATTCGTGAATGTCGCCTTGTCCTTGCCGTTGTCATAAACGCGCTGCTCATCTTTACCTTCTAGTTGTTTTGCAAAATAATCGTCCAGGTAGTGGCTAACTTCGGATTTGTTAACACCCATCAAACTATATGTCACGCTACCGGCTAATTTTGCCTTGCCTCCAGATGCTTCTTCTCCGACGACTGGACTTGGCTGGACTTGGCTTCGATCCGCTTTAAAGGTAGCATCGAGGACAACACTGCTTGTTTTCAGCTGATCATTCAATTGTTTTTTAATACTGTCATTATTCTGTGTAGCCAATTGTTCGTTGGCTTTTTGCACATCCTCAGCAGTGACAACAGTAATTGTCTTGTCAGTTCCCCCGGATGTAGTACTCGTAAGGCTCGCTGAAGCACTCGACGGTGCGCCACCCATACTACCTGAAGCGCCGTTATACTTTGTACCAGCTGCCGCGGCAGTTACGCCGACAGTTACGCTTCCCGCACATGCCGTAGGGAAACAGCTCCCACCTACGGTGCTGGCAGGAATAGTCGCATCACTATTTGTCGTAAACACCAGTCCGCTACTCGTCGTTAATTGTGACCCGGCGGGAACAACCGTAGGATTCAAAGATTGCTTCGATAGACTCACCGTCCCGGTCGCTTTTTCTCCTACTTCCTTCTTGCCTGTCGCGTCAAATGACAGGTTTGCATCTTGTTTTTGCTGCTTACTAGTAGTTTTGATCGTACTTGTCGTAAGGCTCGTTGTCCCGTCTGAAACAAGATTCACCTTGGCGTTTGCCGAAGCGTCGGTGGTTCGCGCGCTAATAATAACCGTTGCATGAGGCGCAAAAAAGATTGCCCAGACAAAAAACGCGATTAAAACGAGGACTCCGCCTGCGATAAGAACGACTTTTTTACGAAACGTACTAAAGTTAGGTACTTTTACGCCGCTTTTAGTACGTGGCTTACCAGGAGCTTGCCCTGGAGCGGGAGGTAAAGCATGAGCTGGTTTTTCAGCCGCGTTTTCACTTAGCACTGCTTCGATAGCAGCGCTCGTTGATCCGTCTGCGGATGCTTTTTGATCAGCTGTTCGCGCTAACTCGCCGACTGGTAATTGCGCGCCGTCAATAATATCATCGCCATCATCAATATCAAGCGCGGGGATCTCAGCAAGTTCAGGTTTACTCTGTAGATTCTTGGCAACTGGGATTTTCGCAGCCGCGGCAAGCGCACTAAGCGCTGCATTATTGCTAATCAAAACAAGATGTTTATCATTTTGGGTTGCCGCGCGTGATAATAGATGTAAATTGACTGCACTCTGTAAAACGCCTACGCGCTTAGGCGGAACGAGTGCGACGATCTTTTCTTTAGAACCTTTAACTTTACCGATAATAGCGGTAATGTCATCTTCTACGTCTATGTAAATTACATCTTTATTCATGTTTATATTCGTAAAATTCGATTAAGCTTATCCTTGATGGTATCTGCATCACTACTACCCACTATTGTATCATAGCCAACCCTTAGAAGGCCCATGGCCGTAATGAAAGTATGGTCATTTGCGGCACCGGTCGTATCGGTAATGCCGACTACTTCGCTAGGCGAAATATGCTGAACGGTTGGGCGCTTCGTGAATGGTAATTCTTTGTACCAGTCACGTTCGGATAATGCCTCGACAAGTTTTGTCAGGCTCGCACCACCCCCACATAGTAAAATTCGATTTGGAAGATGATCGACAGAGTCAAACTCGCCAAGCGCAAGTTCTACTCCTGCAAGCCACACATCAAGCGTCTTATCGATCGCAGCGTTTGCTTCTTTAGCGACACTCGCCTTGATCTGCGTACTATCAATGTTCACCTTTAGTTTTTCAGCATCGTTATAGGTAAGGTCCATTTCGCTCGCGATTGTCCTAGTGAAGCTTCGTCCACCAATACCAAACATTTTGGTGCCTTCAACGCCACCGTCATTTACGACAGCGATATCCGTTGTTCCACCACCGACATCGGCTAGGATTGCCGTAAAGTTACTGCTGGCATCTGCCCCTAGGACCGCACGGCTGACAGCGAATGGTTCAGCGGCAACGGCAACTAATTCCAAAGCTAGCTCGTCAGCAACACGTTCAAGCGCTCCGATATGCACCATCGGCGCAAAAGCGGTATATATTTGGACAGCAACATCACGTCCCTGAAAACCAATCGGATTTGATACTTTGTAGCCATCAATATGAATACTGACGAGGGCACTGTTCACTAGTTTTACTTCGACTTCTTCATTACCTGTTTCAAGCGCAATCTGTTTTTGCGCTTTACCCTGAGCACGTTCTTGGACTTTCTCGATGATAAATTCCATTTCGGCAACATCAAGTGGACGGTCTGGCTGTGGTCGGCGGTAGCGGATAGTATTTGTGACGCCTTTTACTAGTTCACCAGCTATTCCGATAACCGCGCGCTTTACTTGCAGGCCTGCTTGGTCCTCGGCTTCGCTTAACGCTTCTTCACAGTTGCGGACAACTCCGGAAATATCCGCAATTGCGCCTGAGTGCATGTCGCTGATATCTTGCCTGGAACGGCCAACCCCGACGATTTCCAATGTGTCATCTTTTTGCTGGGCAATAAGCGCCTTCACGAATTCCGTTCCAATATCAAGTGCTACAACATAGTCGCCGTCAGTCTTAGCTTTTGCCCTAGAGAGTAATTTTTCGAAAACCATAATTAGTATCATTATATACCATATGGCCAGATAGCAACACTATAGCCCTTCAGCTTATTGTTGCTTTTTATATTTATATATGATATAGTGTTATTATTCGTTTTTCCCATTGTCTACCGTCGCGTAGGAGAGAGTAATGAAGTTGCAGATCGGATACTGCACAGGGTGGCTCGCTGCGTATGGTGTCATCGTTGGCATCATCGGAGTAGGTTTCTGGTTCGCAGCGGGTGCTCACGCCGCTACGACCAACTCGATGAGCATGCTGTGGTGTGCGGCCATCGGCGATGAGCCGCTGAATGCCCCCGCATGCGCGCCGGCTCGCGTCGACCTCTTTAGTGAGGTGTTCGTGAAGACGCTTGCGCTCGCCATCCCCATCGGACTGACGTTCATCGTCGTCGGGACGATCATCTTCCTGCGGTTATTCAACCGCAAGGAAGCCGCTGCGTAGCAGACTCCACCTACAACCAACGCCGTTCACGACTAGACGAAAGTGATGAAAAACGAAAATTGACGAGCCTCCCTACGGGGATCAGCTCGTCATTTTCATACTTATACTAAAACGGCTTTGATACGGCGAATGCCGGCGGAACTAGCTTCTTCTTTGGTAATTTTGAAACGTTTGCCGTCCTCTGCCAACTGGCCCGTATGGTCTACGTGAGGACCGCCGCAAATCTCTAAGCTGGCGATATGATCACCTTCACCCATTTGATAAACTTTTACAGAATCCTCGTAGCGCTCCCCGAACGGACCAATCGCACCCATATCAAGTGCTTCCTGGGTCGGGTATAGTTTGAACGCAACAGGCAGATCTTCTGCAATCCACCCATTGACTAGCTCTTCCGCTCTCGCAATTTCTTCGGGTGTTACTTTACTGTCGTGGTTAAAATCAAAGCGAAGACGTTCTTCGGTAATATTGCTGCCGTGTTGGCGCAGTTCAGGACCAAATAGCTCGCGCAGAGCCGATTGCAACAGGTGCGTTGCGGTGTGGTATTTCTTGTGCTGAAGTGTTTGGCCACCTAGCCCGCCCTTAAACGCGCCCTTTGCTGCAGTCTGGCTACGAGCACGCTGCTCGGCCATTTTGTCATCAAATTCTTGACGCCAATTCTCGGACAACTTGATGTTTTGTTTAGATGCCTCTTCGGTAGATAGTTCAACCGGAAAACCAAACGTGTCATAAAGAGTAAATAGTTCGTTGCCAGTTAGTCCATCTTCGGCAAATTTCTCTAATTGCTTTAGGCCTTTACGTAACGTTTGACGGAAGACTTTTTCTTCTTTGGCAAGCGTTGCAATAACCTCGTCGCGTTTTGTGGCGACTTCTGGATAGTCATTGTGGTACATGTCGGCAATAACAGGCACGACTTCTTCGAGGAAGTTTTGTTCGATACCCAGATCAAACGCAAAACGAATCGCACGTCGGAGCAGCCGGCGCATAACGTACCCCTGCTCTTTATTAGCTGGTTTTACGTCGTCAACAGCAAGGAACGTTGCCGCACGAAGGTGATCGGCAATAACACGCATGCTTTGAGTGTGGTCTTCGTATTTTTTACCACTAAGAGTTTGAAGTTTTTCAACGATTGGCCAGATCAGGCTTATTTTAAAGACATCAGGACTATTGATTTGAGCAGCCGCAATACGTTCCAGGCCGCCACCAAAATCAACGTTCTTGCGTTCGAGCGGTTCAAAGCTACCGTCTTCTAGCCGGCGATACTGCATAAAGACCTGGTTGCCAATTTCCATAAACTGGCCACTATCGCTTGCTGGGTGCGCCAAGCCAAAACCTTCGGCGTGGTTTTCGAGACCGAAGTCGTAAAATACTTCGCTGTCAGGGCCGCACGGGTCGCCGATCGGTGTTTTGTTTAACCCGCCACCGCGTGACCACCAGTTTTCGCTGTCATCATAAAAGAAAATGCGTTCGCCTGGGTTGATACCTCGTTTATTGCCGTCTTCTTGTGATCCAATTTCAACGATCTTGGCTTCGATTCCCTTTTCCGCGAAAACTTTCTGCCAAATATCCGCCGCTTCATCGTCACGGGGAATGCCATGTGCTTCGTCGCCAATAAACGCAGTCACGTAAATCTTGCTTGGATCAAGCCCGACTTCGTCTGTTAAAAATTCAAAGAACCAACGGATTTGTTGCTCTTTAAAGTAATCGCCCATACTCCAGTTACCAAGCATTTCAAAAAAGGTTGTATGGCGGTTGTCGCCAACGTCTTCGATATCCTGTGCCCGTAGACAAGTTTGACTATCGACCAGACGTACACCAGCTGGGTGATCTTTACCTAAAAGGTATGGCAAAAGTGGCTGCATGCCGCTACCCGTAAATAACGTCGTCGGGTCATCTTTTAGCATTAATGGGGCACGTTCAATAATCTCGTGCTGGCGATCATTAAAGAACTTTAAATAGGCGTTTCGAATATCTTGGGCGGTTTTTGTCATATTACCTGTTATTTTATCATGATACGCTGTAAAAAATAAGCTTTAGGACTAGTAAAAAGTGACGAAAAATGTTATGGTAGAGCCTGTCCATATTGGATAAAGTGCAGCCCGGAAAGGCAAGTCATGCCCAAGAAATTGATCATTTGGATCTTGATCGCCCTCGCGGCTTTCTGGATCTTCACCGAGCCGGAGAGTGCGGCCGATGCGGTCGGAAGGGCGTTCAGCGCCGTCGGCGATGCGTTCGGGTCGGTCATCACCTTCCTATCCGCGCTGTTCAACTGACCAAGTAAGGCATTCGTCATGAACGTCACCGAGTCCAAGGACAAACCTGTGCCGGCCAAAAAGAGGCTGTAGTCAGTACGATATAGACCCCGCGCACAGGGAAAGCCGCAGCAAGCGGGTCTGGATGGGCATTACTGCTCCCGACCTCCGACTTACTGCGGCAGCTTTTCTTTTTAAACGATTATTCCGCCACCTAGACAGATGTCATTATTGTAGATAACAACAGATTGCCCTGCGGCAACCGCTCGTTCAGGCTCGGTAAGTTCAAGTATCGCCTCATTATCCGAGGTTGTTTTTATATGCGCACGAATTAATTTAGCGCGGTGACGTACGCGAATCATATACTCACCGTCGTTTGGTGCTTCATTGATCCAATGAACGGATGCTAGGTTAATTGAATTTTTCCAAAGCGTGTCATCATTCAGATCAGTCGTGACATAGATTTCATTTTTTTCCATGCTTTTACCCACAACGTAGTACGGCAAACCGCCGCCAACATCCAACCCATGGCGCTGGCCAAGCGTATAGAATATCGCACCATCGTGATGACCAATTGTTTTTCCGGTTTTTTTATCAATAATCGAACCTGGTGTTTGTTCAACATACTGGCTAAGGAAATCCCGGATGCCAACTTTACCAACAAAACAAATTCCCTGGCTGTCTTTTTTACCAGCCGTAAATAACCTGCGTTCTTCGGCCATTTTGCGTACAGTAGGTTTGGTAAATTCACCAAGCGGAAAGAGCGTTTTTTCAAGTGCTTTGCCTGTCACACGATACAAAAAGTATGTCTGATCCTTGTTGGTGTCCTCGGCCATTTTCAACACGCCATTTTCTACTCGCGCATAGTGTCCGGTGGCAATCATGTCAGCACCGTCTTCTAGCGCAGCATCCAAAAATAGCTTAAATTTCACTTCTTGGTTACACATAATATCTGGATTAGGCGTACGGCCTAATTTGTATTCTTCGATCATGTAGTCAACGACTTTGTGTTTGTATTCGTTTTCAAAATCAAAAACTTTAAAATCAATTCCTAGCTGCACGGCGACACGCTTCGCATCAGCTAGATCATCCGCCCACGGACACTTCATACCAGGCAAATCTTCTGTCCAGTTTTTCATATACACACCAGTCACGTCATGGCCTTGCTCAACCAAAAGCGCGGCAGTCAGACTACTGTCAACTCCGCCGCTCATGCCAACGTAAATGTTAGCCATTAGCGTGTGCCCCCGATGTAAAAGGCGATAATCTTCACAAACTCGCTGATTGCCAAATACCATCCGCCAGGCGTTGCCCACCATACACTCGACCATTGGTTATCGTTTCGTGCAGGATGATTACGAATCGTTACGCCAACGGATCGTTTAGCAAATTCCAGACCAGCCCGGCGCTGGTGATACGGCGATGTCACTAAAATAACTGATGAGATTTTATTCGCTTCAAAAATCGTTTGTGTATTTTCTGCATTCTGCTTGGTCGTTTCACCATATTCTTCGGTGAGGATATCTTCGTCGGGCACGCCTGCGCTTCTAGCCTGGCGTCGCATTGCCTCAGCATTGCTTGGACCGGATTTGTCTTGGGCCGCACCCGAAAAAATAAGCTTTGACGCCCAGCCATTTTGGTACAGGGCAACCGCTTCGTTCGTACGCGCAGTTGTATCTCCGCCGCTTACGGCAATAATCGCATCAGCCGGCATACAATCTGATTTTGTTGTCGTAGGTTCGGTATCACAGCCAGCAAGATCGTTTGGTGAAAGATAATTATTTAGGCTAAGTACCATAATAATAAACGTCACAAACGCGACAATTAATATTTTCACTTTTTGGTCCTTTGAAATTCACGGCTGACCTCTTCGATAATAATACTTGCTGCCCGGTTGGTATTATCTTCATTCGAAAGATGACCCAAAGTCAATCGAAGGCTTCCGTCGGCAATTTCAGGGGCTAGCCCAATAGCCGTTAGTACGTGCGAACGCGTCCCGTAGTTAGCGGCGCAGGCACTCCCAGTCGCAACGAAAACCGCTCGGGCTTCAAGTGCAAAAACAAGTCGTTCCGCATCAATATTAGGAAAAGAAATATGGAGATGTCCTGGTAAACGGCGTTTTTGATGTCCGGATAATACGGCGTCAGGAAATGCGTTTACGAGTTGTTTTTGCAAACTATCACGAAGTGCCTGCAAACGCTTTGCTTCACCATTATGATGGCCCGTGGCAAGTTCGAGTGCCTTGGCAAACCCAACGACACCAGCGACATTTTCGGTACCACTACGAATGCCCCGCTCTTGCCCACCGCCTACAATTTGGGGGTTGAGGCGAACGTGACTCGCCGCCCACAACAGACCGACTTGTTTTGGCCCATAAATCTTACCTGCATTTAAGGTTAGTAGGTCAACGCCTAGACGCGCGACGTGCACGTCCAATTGTCCGACACCTTGCGACGCATCACTGTGAAAATACAGAGGCGTTGTATCGCCTGCACTACGACGTCTTTCGCGCTCTTCTCGGATAACTGCCGCAATATCCCGGAATGGTTGAATCGTTCCTAGTTCGTTATTAGCAAGCGCAATGCTAACCAGACGCGTGTCTGGTCGAATAGCTACTTTTACACGATCGGCACTTACCATGCCGCGTTCATCACTTTCAACAATTGCATGGTCAAGCTTGGCAGCAGCGGCGAGCACGGCATGATGTTCGATATTTGCCGTTACTACGTGGCCTTCGATACTGTTGAACGCTAAATTAATCGACTCGGTTGCACCAGCGGTCATGATTAATTCATCAGGTTTTGCACCAATCGAAGCTGCAATCACGCCTTTTGCTGCTTCGTACTCACGACGTACGGCAAGCGCTGGCGCGTAGGGACTAGAAGGGTTATAGAATTTCTCTGTAAAATATGGGCGCATAGCAGAAAACACGCGCTCATCAAGAGGCGTGGCAGCAGCATGATCTAGATAAATTGACTCACCCATTACTTTTATAAGTATAGCATTTAGGAAAGGTCTTTGCCTGTCTGGGGATCGCGTTTATAAACCTTACGGGCTACTTGTTCATAGTACATACGGATGGCAACCTGCAAATTTTGTAATTCCTCGCCCTCGATATATTTATACCTGGCGCCTTCTTGGACTTTTAAAATTCCCTTATCGTGCAACTCGTACCTTGTGGTTGTCGTACGCTGAGTGCCCTTTTCGTCTTTCCATTCCTCGTGCCAAATCCAAGTCCTCTCATCAAGACAAAAGAATTCTCGGCGATGACCATTAGGAATAGGGCCAAAAATCGATGCGCCAATTTGGCTTTCTAGGCTCAATAAGTCACGCTCAGTCAATTTTTTGAACGGGCGGTTTTTTGGCATGCGTAATTTGTCTGGTGATGCAGGCGTACCAGTTAGGAGGCTGAGTGCTTTTTTAAATACATCACTCATATTTTTGTCCTCTTTATGCCGCTAGATCGAAATCTTGGCGAGTTCCTTTTAACATTTCTTTACGAATCTGTAGTATACGAGCACTCAATGCCTGTTCGGATAGTTGATCAAATGGTATCAATGTCTCTACAGCTGATTGTTCGTGTAAAGACGCTATCTGGGAAAGCTCATAAGAATATGGATTGTGGTTTGCAGGTGTGGCCTGTAACACGGCATCGCCAAAAGCACGTCTTTCGGGCGAAAGAGGTTTGTCATCACTTTTTTCGACAAGCTTGTCAATGTAGGTTTCATTACTACCAGAAACAGTTCCTTCTTTTGAGGAAAGGAATTCAGAAGGGGAAATTTCGGGATTGTTAGATTTTGGAGTCGTCATGACTAATCCTACCTATTTAAAGTTGGCTTTTGGTTTGTTTTTGGTATTAGAGTGCGAATAACGCAGCGGCGTTTGCAGAGGTGGTCGC
>DATHGB010000021.1 GCA_035317825.1 Candidatus Saccharimonadales bacterium
ACTTCCGTATTCCAATAACTCACAGCTCCATCGTATGGATTTGGCAATACATCGTCAGTAATATAGACCCAGCCAATGTCAGACGCTCGCATTTTGGCAAGAACACTTGGATAAGTGGCTGCATCTGCATCGTAAACAATATGCATTAAGCGGTTTTGGTTAGCAGAGTCCGCTTCAAAGCCTGATCCTGGCTGTGTCCATGTAGACAAATAGGTAGTTGCATCTCCTTCGCCGGTTATGAAAATATCCCCGTAAGGCTCGGCTTCGTTAGCGATATGCGTACCGTAATTATCAACAACCAAATCATTGGGCTTCGTCGCCTTAATGTAATTATAGACAGCTGACAAGTAGCATGTTTGTGCCGAAGTTGCGTCATCAATTCGATCCAGCATTAGGCCTGTTATGCCAGGGTAGAGCGCCCGCCACAAGTCAACGTCTGCAATGACATCAGCAATAGGTCTAGACTGGTAATTAGTGTCCAGGTAGCCAATTGTGCGCGTGCTATTAGCTGTATTGCGGTTAATTTGCGCTGTGTAGTCCGGGTTAGTTGAAGCGCCAGGACCACTATTCGGATTAGCGACTACAAACGGTATTTGGCTTCCAGCTGATTCGATATCATCCCAAAGAGGTAACGTGGGGTATTCGTATGCAGGAACCGCTATTGATTGGCGTGTTACGACAGCAGATGCTGTCTGCGACAAAAATTGGCAAACAATAATACTAAGTAGAAATAAATATTTTGCAGCGTACAGTGTTTTTTTGATCATTGGTTCCCCAACTTCGCTCTTATGCTTAAGATTGTAGCTTAAGAAACAACAATTAGCAAATACATTGGCGCACGACGCTTGCAATTAGTTCGTGCCCTTTATCATTGGGGTGCGCACCGTCATAGCAAAAGAGTTCTTTTACTCCAGCTTCTTCAAAGGCTGGTCTTATAGGTAGAAAAGGCAGCCCCGAAAATTCAACGATTGATTGCAGTTTTTCATCGTATACTTTTATGCGCTCATCAGAGTACTCCGATGTCTTTAACATTACCGAGGGCTTCGCAAGCGGGGGCAGGCCTATAAAAAGAATGTCATTGGTGTATTGTTTTGCAATAGCGATGATTTTTTTGATATTTTCTTCAAACTGATCAAGCGGAGTTTCTACTGCGCCATCTTGCATCCGCTGGTCGTTTGTGCCACATGTAATGATGAACATATAAATGGCCAATTGGCGGAATGTCGCGTTTCTATTTCATTTTGCAAACGCTTTAGTATTCCCGTACTAGTATTGCCACCGATTCCTAGGTTAATAACTTGCCGTTTATTCATTCCTTCAGATTGGATAGTCTGTAAATGCGCATCGCGCTTAATGCGTTCAACCCAACCACCTTCAGTATCCCAGGATTCATAGGCGATGCTGTCGCCAAAAACTAAAATTCTCATATCTTTTTCATCCATTTTTTAATGATTTGTTTTAGTTCCTCACGTTCATGCGGCTCATCGAACGTATGGATTGCCCCCTGAATGATATGAAATTCTTTTTCGCCTGGAAGTATATCAAATAATAGTTTTTGGTGCTGGGGTGGAGTAGATTCATCCATGTCTCCAACAACCATAAGAACGGGCATGGTTAATTTACCAGCTCCCGTGAGTAGATTATATTTCAGTCGATCTTCCATGCACGCCCATTTAAGACGTTTTTCATCACCATTCCTGCGACGTTGTATCAAAACACCATCTTGTTTCCACTGGCTAAAAACGCTGAGTCGTCTTGGGTTCGATAATGAGGTTTTGAGGCTAAGTTCCCCGGATATGACAGTTGCAATTGGAAAAAGAGCTTTGATTTTTTCTGGGTGATCCTGCGCATACATAATGCTTGTTCCCCCACCAAAACTATGACCACCGATCACAAAAGGTTCTACGTACCAATCTTGCTTGGATGCCCATAAAATAACATCCTGTAAGTCTTCGTAGTAATTTGTCTGGGTAGCATCCTCGTATTCACCTTCGCTCTCCCCAAAGGTATGAGCTGCATCGAATGACACAACAGCGTAGCCTGATTCAAGCAAGGCTTCAATCATGGATCGAATATGTGCTTCGTCCTTATTACCGCCAAGTCCATGCGCTATGAACGCAAGCTTGCCAGGATATTCAGATTCTTCGGCGACAACGCAAAGTTTTTTATTGTTACGATTTTGAATAAACGTTTTCATGACCTTTGAAAATTCCCATACACATATGGGCCTATCATAAACCATGCTAGAGGAATCCTCCAGCTAATCGTTTTTCTTTTTACTTAAAAGGCTGTGTAGATTCAGATACTGCCAATGACGCTCTGATACTGGCGTAGGCCTAACGTTACGATCGAAAGTAGAGAAATCAATTGCACCGCCAGCGTGTTCCGCACTACGTAACGCCGACGCCCTAAATTCCTGCGGGCTTTTAGGCCTCAACCAAGGAGGTGTGAGGATATCGCCTTCAGGAGGTATAGGTCTAATGCCGCTTAAATCAATCGCCAAGTCAATTGCACCACGACAAGCCCAATAGGCATCAAGAGCATGCTGACTCATTCTTCTGCTCGGTACGTTTCCTTGTTGCGATAATTGAGAATAGGCTTCTTGCAGGGTGCTTGTTTCCTGTAGCTTTCCCTGAAGCCATATACGAGTTGTTTCAATCGCTTTTCGAGCAGCATTATTGTCCGAAAATAGCTCTTCGTAAAGCGGTAACGCTCGTTCAGCGCAATTCGCAACCCATGCCACTAGTGTATCGAGGTCTGCCTGGGAGACAAGTTGTTCAACTAAGACTCCCAGTCCTTCGACTGACAACTCAACTTTGTCCTCATTGCTATTCCGGACGAGCTGCAATGCTTCAGCGAGGGGAACTCTGGGAAATGCCTCCTGGCTTGGTTGTACGCCCAGTTCACTAGGTTTATACAGTTGCCCATCATCTTTAGACCAACCAACAGGCTCCCAAAATTCTCCAGGGCTCTCGCCACCAATATCATCAAGGTATACGTCTTTTTCCATATCGCCCAAGTAATTTGGAATATCAATATCCAACTCACCCCATAACTGTTGCAACCTTCCCTTAAATCGTCGACTATCGTACTCTTTGAGCGGCGTAACTTCTTCGGCCTGGTAAAGTAATGAGTCCGCATTCGGCACTAAAATAGGATCGTCATCACGAGTATTAAACATACGCCAATTAACACCCGATATCGTTGGATCGGTTTTATGATCTCCCACTCCTTGCATCACAAGACGTATATGCCCATCCGGATCTGGATTTTGTGGAATATATTGATAAGCGGCAAGATCTATACGCCACTCACGCCCGTCACCCCCTACGACTCGAACCCAGGTGTGGTGATCGCCAAGCTCGTCTTTCTTCTCTCCTTTGGGAGTTGCCGACCATAAACTACCCTCTTCCCAATAGACGTTATCTATATATCCCTTACTAAAGAGCTCAGACGATACCTGTACCATGCCTACTGCGAAATTAGAAAAGCATTGGCCTTTTGGACTAAAGGGTTCATATTCATACACCTTATCGACATCGGTTTTGTTACTTGGTCGATATATAGTTTTTTCAGACCAAAGCGCTTCTATTGGCTGCGAAAACCGCGATGCATCATCATATATGTTACGTTCGTCTGCTTCACCATAACAAACACAGAGAGCTATGTATGCGATTTTCTGTTCTATGGTTCGCGGTCCTTTTCTCAGTAGCTCAGTAGATAGATGGCGTTCTCGTAGGAAACTCTGGGTAGGTTGTCTTTCGAGAGGCTTAATGCGTTCTAGCGTCATATATCGGATACTATACCACATAAGTATTTAAATGTCTATATTATCCCCATGGAAATTAATCGGATAATAGTGTTGGCAAAGAGACTCTCCCGTAGACATATAGGTTATACTTCACATATGGTAAACGCACGACTTTCACCGCCCAAGCAGAAAATAAAGGTGCTCTTGCTCGAGGGAATTCATATTTCTGCCGTCGAAGCTTTTCGCGACCAAGGTTTCGATACAATCGACCAACGGCAACAAGCCCTTTCAGAGGAAGAACTGCTCGAGATTATCCCCGAAATACATATTCTAGGTATCCGCTCGGCCACCCAGATAACCCCTTCGGTAATTGCTGCAGGCACGCAATTACTGGCAATCGGCTGTTTTTGCATTGGCACCAACCAAGTTGACCTTTCAACTGCCAAAAAAGCTGGTATTCCGGTCTTTAATGCGCCATTTTCCAATACGCGTAGTGTTGCTGAATTAGTTATCGGCCATATCATCTACTTACTGCGTGGTA
This sequence comes from Candidatus Saccharimonadales bacterium, assembly GCA_035317825.1. Classification (NCBI taxonomy): domain Bacteria; phylum Candidatus Saccharimonadota; class Candidatus Saccharimonadia; order Saccharimonadales (SeqCode); species Saccharimonadales bacterium (SeqCode). The sequence continues at coordinate 4,293 of DATHGB010000021.1, forward strand.
TACACCAGAAAAATGCCCTTGCCCATCGTGGCCAATGGCTCAAGTCGGCCAAAGATTCGCATGAAGTACGAGGCAAAGTTCTTGGAGTTATTGGATACGGACGAATTGGTACCCAAGTTGGCATTTTAGCGGAAGCATTCGGTATGGAAGTTCTATTTTATGACCCAGTCGCTAAATTAACCCTAGGAAATGCACGCTCAGTAACCAGTTTACCCGACCTTCTCGCGCGTGCTGATGTAGTGACATTACATGTTCCAGAAACCGCAGATACACGGCACATGATTGGACCTAACGAAATCGCGCAGATGAAGTCCGGAGCGAAACTTATTAATTTGTCTAGAGGTTCGGTTGTTGACATCGCAGCGGTCGTTACAGCTTTGAAGAGTCGTCAACTTGGCGGCGCGGCCTTTGATGTCTTCCCTGAAGAACCACCTTCTAACAAACATCTATTCGAATCCGATTTGCAGCAATTTGAAAACGTCGTTTTGACGCCTCACATTGGCGGCAGCACTGAAGAGGCTCAAGAAAATATTGGCGTAGAAGTTGCAAAAAAGTTAATTATTTATAGTACCGCTGGCTCGACTACCATGTCAGTTAATTTCCCCGAGATTGATTTGCCACCGCAACGTGGTAAACACCGCCTGCTTCATATCCATCATAATCAACCAGGCGTCCTTGCAGCACTCAATGAGCTAGTCGCGGCAGCAGGTGGTAACGTCACGGCTGAATATCTACAGACCAATGCAGAGATCGGCTACGCCGTGATCGATATCGACGCTGGAAATAGCAAGCTCGACCAACAGGTTCTTGAGGCAGTTCCCGGCACGATTAAAGTACGGATTTTACACTAAGATCTAGTGAGCTACGATTCCACGTCCGCTTTATGAAGATTCAATGGCACGTTTTTTCCACTGACGTACGTTGACACCCTTAATCAAAAGCCAGAAAGTCATTACGGCTTCTCCTACGAACGTGAACTCGCTGAATACTACGCCAAAATCCGAATTTACGAAGAATACAAATGAATCCGCAAGATATCCAACACACGCAATCATCAGTAGTATTCCGATGAATTTGGGGATAAAGGTCGATTTGAAAACTAGATACCCCATCGGCAACAGCCAAAGTCCAAAGAATATTCCTGCAATCTGGATTCCATATTCATGTAGATTCAAAAACAAATTTATCTGAGCTAATGACGGCCGTGCACTTTCGAGTAGCAACAGTACCGCGCCATTATTAAGCTCGTTTAGCATGGTAATTGGAACGGCAAGTAGTGAGAACAGCACCATCAGTCCTGCCGCGATCCTACTAACAGGTGCAAGGATTTTGTACAAAAATAGCACGACAGCTATATTGACAACTTGGGCGATTAACGCCGCGACAATACTCAGACGAAACAATGATTCATTATTCGTAATATTAGTAACTGTCGCAGCGATGTCTCCGTCTACGATGAGCGTCGAGGGGACATAGATAATCCCAAAGACACCCAGCGGAATTAACAGAAAGTAAAGGAATCCTGCTAATCTTGCGATATTTTTAATGTTGCTGGAATTTATTTTTGTAATCATCGTAATCCTTATGCTGCTACTTTTATCCGACGGGGTGGTAGTCTAAACCCTTTTATAATGAGCCATAGTGGTAGGAATACGAATTCAAACAACCCACCAGGAGCTAGCAGAATCATCCCCGCGTCGCTATTCATATCAACAATACCCATGAAACCAAGTGCAGCTCCTAGTAAAAGCATGGCGTACCCGACCAAACCAAGCACCGCAATAGGTCGTGGAACGAACTTTGAAACAAACAGCAAGTAGGTGAAAATCAGACCACCGATACCGGTTGGGATATAGATTAACAGCATGTCGTTTGGAACTTGCTGTAATGTAATTAGCAAATAAATGCCACAAATCGTAGAAACCATGAATTCCATCACTCGAAGTATTGGATACCATATAGCTAGCTTTCGATTGACCGTTTTTAGAATTTGGTACATGAGTAGACCGATTCCTACTACCGCAATGCCTGAACACATCATAAGTAGCACTCCAATCGTCATTGAAGTCTTGTTAGTATCACCATCCGCAAATGCCGAAATGAGTGAATGACCGATCATCGCTGTGATCATTTGTATGAAAAATAATATTCCTACAATGACTGCTATTTTCCTGGCTGACATATCTTTCTCCTGTAATTTTTACTTAGTTACGTTCTACAGGCTATACTAAGCTAATAAGATACCGGTTACTTGATAGTTTGTGCTATTACGTAGTCTGTCTCTATGAAAGGCCCATTATGCAACCGACATTAAAGCACGTTCAAAAACTCGTAGATCGGATCGAAGAAAATCTGCCTGATGAAATTAACATCGTAGGTCTTGCCGATTCTTTTCATGTGTCGCCTTGGCATTTTCAAAGAACGTTCAAGGCATTAGCCGGCGATACACTGGGCGGATATATCCGCGGGCGAAGACTAACCGAAGCTGCCCGTCTGCTGACAAAAACCGACCTTGGTATTATTGATATCGCACTTCGGGTTGGGTTTAATTCCCACGAAGCATTTAGCCGGGCGTTCAAATTACATTTTGGACTGACGCCGAAAGATTTTAGGAAAAATAGACCTATCATCATATTGAATGAAAAACCGCTTCTTAGTATGGATCTTGTTCGCCATTTAGAAGAAGAGCTTGATCACGAGCCTGTCATCGCAACTACGCCGGAGCAAATTGTTATAGGTATGGATACTTCCATTCCCTCACCTTTTATCACCAATGATGCGTACTGCGAAAAACTGTGGCCGTCATGGATGACACTGCTGAAACGGCAGGATGAAATAGCTGATAGACAGCAGCCGATGTTTTATGGAATCACCGCCAGCCCGTCAGGAAATTTTACCGAAGACACGCTTAGTTTTATAGCTGGCATACCTGTTGCTTCTGCGCGCAATATTCCAGATGGAATGGTAGCACACACACTTCCAAAGCAGCTCGTAGCCATGTTCAAGATCGCTTCAATTGATCACGAAACGGCGCTAAGAACGATCAACTACATATACGGCTATTGGCTGCCTAATTCAATCTACACCAGGGGTAGCGGCAGTGATTATGAGCAATTCGAAGAAACGGATGGTTTTATAGAACCAGGCTTAGGGTCGATGTACGTTATTCCGATCAAACTCAAAAAATAGCTCGGCGCAATTACTAATAGCAAAAAGACCTCGCATTAGCGAGGTCTTTTTGCTCATATAAATCGCAGGGACTATTTAAGGCTAAACGGTGGATATTGGTCAGTGATGAGTAAAACCGCGTAAGCGTTAACTCGTAGGTTCCACCTAGCTACTCCAACAACAAAATCAAACAAACCTTGCGGATATCGGCCAGTGAAAAGAATAGCGAACCAAGCAATGATCGTTGCGCCTAACGCGCCTATGCTAAGTACGACCAACACAAAGTAGTGAGGTACGGCTAATAGCCATTTCACAAGCGGCATCCATTTATTCAGGTCTTGTTTTACATCGGGATATGTTAGCTCCAAGTGGACTGATTGTTTTTCAACTGTTGATGGATAAAGATCCGTCAAAAGGAAAAGATATGCGCTGACTCTCATTGAAAAACGATTGAGTTCTAGAGCAAAATCAAACCACCAGCGCGGGTAGCGTTGTCGAAACAAAATCATGAGGACCGTTGCGGCAAAAAGCCCGACTACAATCCCGCCGCCGTTTTGTGACATTTCTTTTCCTGCTTCATTGCTGAAATTTTCATTCCCGGTTGCAGTTAGTAGAATTAGTATGGCTAATACGGGGATAGCCCATATGACTCGAAAGAATGTCGTCAAACGATCAAGCTTTTTTGGATAGTCAATATTTAGGCTGGCTGGATATACACTTGTTTTTGTTGCCATTGCAATTTTCTCCTATTATTTTTCTGATGATGTATTGGCCGTATATTGAAATACTTGCTCGAGCGGTACATTGAATACGTGCGCTATCTGAAATGCTAGTTCGAGTGTCGGCGAATATTTTCCTTGCTCGATGGCAATAATAGTCTGACGTGTCACGTTAACCTTATCAGCTAGTGCAGCCTGGGTCAATTCACCGTTCATAAACCGAAGGCTTCGAATATTATTAGTGACTTTGGTAGATTTCTGCATACGTTTATAATCCCCGGCGATACGCAACGATCTTTACCATTGTGCTGATAATTGCCGACAAGACAAATGCTGAATACATCGCATTCGCGATCCAAAAATGATCAAATTCAGCCATGGTAAGTCCAAAAGGCACGATCATTGCAACACCCAAAACGATCCCACCTACAAAATCACCTTTACGGTTGATGTCTTTGTCGCGCTCGTCTTTTTTATCCGCTTCGCTAGGTTTGGCGATTGCAATTGCAATCTGGCCGAGTATCGTTACGACTAGGGCGATCCCGATGATCCATAGGATCGTCGATATATATGGAACTTCCGTTATAGCCATGTCCTGCGCCCTATTTAGGATGACGCCTACATATACTACAAATCCCAATACGGTTGTTGCCAGGTAAATCCATTTACCTTTTTCTTCATATGTCATACATTTTCCCCTTTTATATATTACTGTTACTCGTGTGATGTGAGTATGTAGGGAGTGTAAGCTATTGTATACATAATGTCAAATATTTTTTACATTTGAAATTTAGTCATGGCATAAAAAAGCCAGCCACAAGGGCTGGAATTTTCATAGTAGGACAGTTATGAAGTCTTGCGTTTGTAAATCCTAAGTGCCAAGAAATACGAAACAACGAGCAAACCAATACACCATGCGGCCGCACTCCATGCGCTGTCGCCAATTGTTCCATTAGTAAGAAGTGAACGCATCGTTTCGACAATTGGTGTCATAGGCTGGTGTTCCGCGAAAGAGCGTACGACTGGGTTCATGCCGTCTGTGGGTGTAAAAGCAGGGCTTACAAAAACCAGCAGAAGCAGAAGATAGCTAAACGACCCCGCCCCTTCAACCGTTTTCGCAAGCAGGCCAAACATAATAGCCAACCATGTCGTAGCTGCAGTAAATAGTGTCAGTAGACCGCCGAATAGAAGCCATTCTACTATCCCAGCACTCGGCCGGAATCCTACTATAAGCGCTACGAGAATAACAAGTAGCACCGAAAAGAGGTTAGATGCTACCGACGATACGGCATGGCCGCCCAGAATGGATGACGGCGCAACTGGCATTGTTTTGAAACGATTAATAATACCTTTTTGCAAATCCATATTTACGCGCACGGCCGCATAAGCTATGCCGCTCACGACGCACATAGCTACGATCCCAGGCACGATAAAGTCGACATACTTAACCGAGCCATTACCAAGCGAGCTACCTAGGCCGCCAAATACGTACACAAAAAGTAACATCATTGCAATCGGCGTAGCAGCCACTGTGATAATTGTGTCCATACTACGGACAGTGTGGCGCAGGCTTCGTTTCGCCATAGTCCACGTATCTTGTAGAGCACGCATTATTTCGTCTCCTTTTCGTTAATAATTTTTAAGAATACGTCGTCAAGCGTTGGGGCTTTTTGTGCAAACTCGGTTGTCTCGATTTTTGCAGCTTCAAGTTGGCCCAGCAAACGAGTAAGTTGCGTAACGCTTCCGTCAGTTGTCACCGTCAGTGAAACAACCTCGTCATTTCGGACCATTGCATAATTCGCAAGAAGCTTTTCCGCGGCATCTAGTTGTTTTTGGTTATGAAATCGTAGGTCAATTTGCCCCTGCGGCAAGAGTTTCTTTAGTTCATTGGCAGTTCCTTCGGCTACAATTTTTCCGTTCTTTAAAATAGCAATTTTATCCGCCAGCTGATCCGCTTCATCTAAATACTGCGTGGTAAGAAACACTGTCGTACCGTTTTTAGCGAGTGTTTTGATCGTTTCCCACATAGCGTTACGTCCTTGTGGATCTAGACCGGTAGTGGGCTCATCAAAAAAGATAATTGAAGGATTGCCAATTAAGCTCATGGCGATATCAAGACGGCGTTGCATTCCACCAGAAAACGTACTCGTCCGACGGTCGGCAGCGTCTACAAGATCGAATTTTTTTAGTAGTTCTTCCGCAGTACGAGACGGATCTTTGACATGTCGAAGATCACCAATCAATACAAGATTTTCCCTGGCAGTAAGAACGTCATCTACGGCCGCGAACTGACCTGTAAGGCTAATGTGGTCCCGAACTTTATCAGCCTGCTTCGAGACATCAAAACCACTGACTACCGCTGTGCCGCTGTTAGCTTCTAAAAGTGTCGTGAGGATATTGATTGTCGTGGTTTTACCAGCACCGTTGGCGCCAAGTAGTGCAAAGACAGTGCCTTTTTCAACGTTGAATGATACATCTTGAAGCACTTTTACTTTCTTGTACGATTTTTGGAGGTTTTCTACTTCAATCGCTAGCTGATGTTTTTCCATATCTTCCCCTTATTGAACCTTCACGTTATCTAGCTTTGCTTTCGCACTTTTTAAAAGTGCATAGGTGAGCTTATCCATAGTAACGCCGTCGAAGATAGCATTTTTGGCGGCGGTGTGATGGAAGGATACGTTGCGAAGGGTAGCACCTTTAAAAGAAGCGTTTTTGACAGAGGCGCTATTGAAGGCAACGCCGTCAAGAGTTTGGCCGTCGAAAGAAATACCGTTAAGGTCGGATTGGCTGAACTCAGTATTAACCAGGGTGGCACCGCTGAAGGTGGCGCCTTTGAGGCTGGAGGCTTTGAGCTTGGTGCCCGTGAGGTTAGCACCGTCAAAATTGGCTTTGGACAAATCGCTAGCCTTGAGCTCAGCACCGGAAAGGTCGGCATTCCTGAAATTGGCGCTGTTGAGGGCGGAGCCGGACATTTTAGCGCCTTTTAGATCAGCCCCTTCGAAGTTGGCAGCATGGAGGTCACTACCGCTTAGGTTAGCTCCGTCGAGATTAGCACGGCTAAAGTCGACCTGTTTGAGAGCCGAGCCCTTAAGATTGCCCTGACGCAACTCGACGCCCGCAAGGTCCGCGCCAGGGAGATTGGATCCGGTGAGATTGCGACCTTTTTCGACGTGTTCCGCGCTTTCGAGTCCGCTGGCTGAATCGTCATGCTGGACGTGCTCCATAATTTCAGAGACATCACCGAATGAATCAACTGTTTCCTGGTATGCTGCGTCGTCGCTTTTGCCCTGCTCTTTTAGGTCATTGAATTTTTCTAGTAGGTTGGCCAGTAATTCGCTGGTAACATCTGCTCGCGCAGGAAACTTGCCGTATGGTGCAAATGCTTCGTCTAAAAATTTCCGTAGTTTCTTTTCCATTTCATTTCCTCCTTATAGTAATTCGTCTAGGATCTGCTTTGCGTAGTCCCAGTTTTGCTTGTTAACTTTATATAGCTCACGGCCGCTTTCGGTGATCTGATAATATTTCCTTCGACCACCCTGCGTTTCACTACCCCAGTACGAGGTAATATGACCGTCATTTTCCAGGCGCTTCAAACTTGAGTACATCGTTGCCTCCTTAAGTTCGTAGAGCTGATCCGAATGTTCGTATACTAACTTCGTGATTTCGTAGCCATACTTATCGCCACCCGTCAAAAGCTTGAGGATGATCGTGTCGGTATGTCCACGAAGTAAATCCGGTGATAGTTTTTTGTCATTCATAATTACAGTGTATATCATATTACTATGACTGTCAAGGTAATTATGCTCGTCAACACCACGAAGCACTGCTCCGGTGGGAGTTACATATTGGTTTTAACCTGATAAACTGACAGTATGAGTACGCTTAAAACAATCGTTAACGATGCAAACGTAGAAGACTTTATTAATGGCGTTGAGCCTGAGATTAAAAAAAGTGACAGCCTTACACTGCTCAAGATGTTCATCAGCATCACAGGTGAAAAGCCTAAAATGTGGGGTACGAGTATTATTGGATTCGGGCAGTATCATTATAAATCCGAAAAAAGTAAGCAAGAGGGTGATTGGCCGCTGGTAGGCTTTTCCCCAAGAAAACAGAATTTGACTTTATATGTCATGCCCGGCTTTGACAGTTACACGGATCTCTTAAGCAAGCTTGGAAAACACAAGACAAGCAAAGCATGTTTATATATCAATCGGTTGAGCGATATTGATCAAGCTATATTAGAGCAGCTTATCAAACGATCCTTTGATGAAATGAAAGCAACGCACAAATCAAATTAGTTTCGCTTGAGTCAGATGTAGTAGTTTGTGTTTAGTTACTATATTTAGTCTAGACTTAACAGGTTAGACTATGATGGAACAGGAAATTGCGCACATATTCTAAAACGGAGACTATCCCACGACAACAAGTAAACAGATTGGGATGGCAAATGCTGACGCGCGACATATAGTCTTTCTAGCAGTATGATCTTTTGCCCTCATGGGCTAGGGCGACTATTGTGTATTTGTCATCTGTTAATGTAAAATAATCGTATCCCCTACCCTTACAAGTGTAGGTGTAGGTAGGGTTGGTAAGAACAGTAAGTACCAGTCAGAATAAATAAAACCAAGAAGCAAAAGATCATACCTAGTGTAGAAAATAACAAATCATATAAAACAATAGAACTAGCCTAATAAAACCTATAAGAAGTGAAGAAAAACATAGTAAAGCTACAGTCTATAACTATAAAAAACTACTAACCTTATATTTAACTACCTCCATATGACTGAGCTACCTAAGCTAACCAAGAAACAACAAGCAATACTCAAACGGCTGTATAGATTCAGATTCTTAAACCGTATCCAAATCCAAGCACTTATGGGTCATAAAGATCCCAAAACAATCAACCTGTGGCTTCGTGACTTGCGTGCCAAGGGCTACGTCGAATGGATATATTCAACCCACTTTGCTGAAAAGACGAAGCCAGCGATCTACTTCTTGGGCTTAAACGGCGTACGCTATTTGCGCACCCTCACCCACGCAAGTGAAGACGAAGACGGCAACACGGCAGAATCGCCAGCCTACCCGCCAGAAGAACTCCGCAAGCGCTACAAAGAACCCATGCGCAGCCAAACCTACATTGACCGCTGCATTCTGATTGCGGATTGTTGTATTGCTCTTGAGAAGCAAGATGACGAAAATGAGACTAAGGGTGGGAAACTGCGCTATTACTACCAAACCGAAGCCGACTACCTGCTTGAGCGCAGCTACTATCATTTCATCTTAGAGAGTGAGCTTATCCAACCAAGTCTTGTGTTCTGTAAAGATAGACTCGACAACGATAGCAAGGAAGAAGAAACGCTTGCAAGCTATCTGCTTGAAGTATTTGACCCGACATTGCCACGCTACCGTATGAAGAAACGGCTTGGCGATTATGTAAAGTATCTGGATGACGAAGATAGTGAATGGCAAGCACAGACAAACACCGAAAATCTACCGATTGTCCTATTCGTCTGTCCACGAACGACTGACCTCATTTATGCCAAGCGCAGAACACGAAAACTTATTGCTGATGCCTGGAAGTGGAAAGATGAAGACGAGGAGCGACCACGAGTGCGGTTCACGACAATGGACGCTCTAAAGAAGTATGGCGTGTTAAGCAAAGAAGCCTGGGAGCAGGCATAGCCTAATCATCTTCACAATTTAACGACTCACCTTTCATCATGACAAAAAAGAGATTACCGGAGTAATCTCTTAACGTAGCATTTTTGCTAACGAAAGTGCAGCCTTCTGCAAACTACAAAGCAGTGACTGCGTAGTACATTAGCAGGTCAATTTTCTAACGTTCGCAAATTTCTTTTAATTTTTGTAATGATCGTAGCCACATACCGTCGAACATCTTACGTATCTCATCCCCTATATTGTCTCCGGTTAATTCAACGTCAACCGTTGTTATACCGTCTTTTTCTGTAAAGCGGTAGTTTTCATGGGATCCACTCCACTGCTTTGCGCTCTCGCTGGTCATATCTTCTTTGCCGTCTACAATTTCTCCTAAATGCTCTATGGATACATACTCATAAGGAATATTTTCAGCTATTTGGCTGAAGATCCCACTGAGCTTCCTATCATCTTCTGATACGAATTTTATTTTACTGCCTTTATCCCAGCTACCCTCATAAGTAGATCCTGGGTGGAAAGCGCCTGTCCATTCCTTGTATGTATCAAGTTCTAACATTACCTGCCAGACTTTTTGCTTTGGAGCTTCTATATCAATTGTGTAATTTAAGTTTGCCATGCTTTAATCATAGCAAATAAAAATACCCCCCGTCGAGATATTTTTCAAATCAAAAAACCCATCTTTACAGACGGGCTCTTTGATCGCTATGTCACTATAATCCTCCGCTCGACTTCCATATTATCGACCGTAATCACACTCATATAGCACAAACTATCAAGTATACTGAACCTACTTCGTCTATCATAACGTTATAAATAAGAAGAAAGTGGTAAACCATTATGCCTAATAAAAAAATAGCGGTATCGGTCAGTATCCTGTTCATCATCCAGATGCTCACGGCTGCGATCGGCAATACCTTCGTACAGGCATTCGTCGACGGCGACCCCAATAAAACCGCGCTCACCATCGGCGTACTGCTCATGATGTTTTCGGGATTGGTTATAGCCGCGATCGGGCTGGTGTTGTACCGGGCGCTCAAGCCCGTCAAATATAGGCTAACTGTTTGGATTCCAGCTATCAGGATCACCGAATGCGTGGTTGCCATCATCTTTGGCATCTATGTACTGACACAATCACAAGTCGTACCTAATCACCTGCTGTGGGTCTACATTTTAGCGGGTAGCGCCGGCGTGATTCTCGGTTACCTGCTGTTTGTTTCAAAATTAGTCCCCCGGCCAATCGCCGTCCTTGGCATCATCGGCTATGGCTTGATATTGATCGGTGTCCCACTCGATTTCGCCGGCGTACTTGATATGAACCAAGGCGTAGGACAAATCATGCTTATCCCCGGTGGCTTATTCGAAATTGCGGTTCTACCAATCTGGTTAATCGCGAAAGGGTTCAACAAAGTACAGCGGACAGCTTAGTATATTACCTATTTTTGAAGAGGCCATCTACTTTCTTCGTGATTTCTTGGTAGATCTCTTCTTCATATGATTGTTGGCTATTAGCATCTGTTCTGTGCTCTTCGCCAATGTCAATTATCGCCCAATCAAGAATATCTTTTGGTAGCTTAACAATCGCATTAGCTTCGTCAACGACTCGCTGGTTCATTAGGACCACAATGCCGTGACTAGCATCTATGCGTGCTTGAGTTAATTGCTCTGACTTTGACTTTGCAAAAGACCTGATCCTGTGTCTATCTAGAACGGCTAACGTATTAGCAAAGTACTCACGCTCTTGTGGGTCGTTCCAGTTGACATTTGTTCCACTAGAAATAACGTTCATATCTTTTATGTTTAGAGACTTGAGATATGTTTCGGCAATAAGGCTGCGTAGGACATTGCCATGGCAAATAAAATGTACATTCATTTAACTATCATATCAAACAAAAAACCTCTGGATGCTAAGGTGTTTTGATGCAAGCGAAACGTTAGGGCTAATGTCTTTGCCAATGAGGTTGTTCGCCGTTTTATTCGGCGCTATTTGACGAATTACACCTTCTGATTCTCGGACTATCTTATATATTATCATTCGTCTCTAATAGCTCTTTAATGGGATCGAAATAGTATTCTTTCCAATCTTTTATATCTTTTTGTTCGTCTTCAATATCTCCGCTAAACGCAAAGTGTACAGTCGTAACGTCGCTATTCGCTTCAAGAGTAAATTGAGCCTTAAATTTGCGTTCGGGGTGATCGTGACCATACCAGTCTTGCTCAATAAGTTCTTGCGGAACTAGTTTGGTATATACGCCGTGTATATCACCATCCCAATAGCTAAATTGCCCACCTTCACGAGCATCGACCTTTGCAGGAGCAGCACCCCATTGTTCTGCCACTTCAACATCGGTCAGTGCTTGCCAAACTTTTTGTACAGGAGCGTTAATAACGTAGGTCTGTTGAATTTGATTCATATTATTATCATAACAAAAATGCCCTCGTCGAGGTATTTTCACATTACATAAAAATTGGTGCTGGATTACGGATATATTCCTAACTGTTTCCACCCTACTATGTTGATGAATATAAATTGAAAGGGCCGGTCGAAGATTTCAACTTATCGGATAGCCTGTTAGGATAAGGGTATGTATATAGACCCACGGTTAAATGAGATTGATGACTGCTTGTACCGCGTAGCTACAAGAGCATTAGTGATTCAAGATGATAAGATTCTCCTCATAAAAGAAGCTTCAGATAATTGGTGGTCGCTCCCAGGTGGTGGCGTAGATCACGGAGAGACGATCGAGGCGGCAGTCTCGCGTGAAATAGAGGAAGAGCTCGGAGTACCTGCTGATGAAGTATTGTCCGACTTTCGGATCGTGTACAGCAATATCGGTAACGTAGTAAACTCTGTTCCTCGTATGAATTTATTTTTCAAGATTTCAGTGCCAGAAACGTCCCTAAAGAAGACTGATGATGTCTCAGAGTGGCAATGGTTTACGAAAGACGAGTTCATGAAGCAAAAGCTTCATGCCTCTTACGACAAGCGGAAACTTGTCGACGTGATTTTCGAGAAATAAATTCTAGCCGCTCCCTGCCGAGAGTATTTATTGGGTAAATGAAGTAAATGAGATTGGGAATTTACACAGACTGATCTATGACACGCTTCTTTATGATCGTACTGGATGTAGGAGATGAAGAATAATCTACTTCAATAAGTTTACCGTCCCACTGTTTAATAGTTATAAGAACAGATTGCCTAGCCTCTTCCGGCCAATCATTTCCATGCACCACAAAGATCGGTTCGAGTTCTTCTAGATTCGGTGTATAGTCTGGAGAATCCTGCTGGATGACCTTTCTTACGCCAACTAGATTACTCACGACTTCAAAACGCTCATCATAGACCATCACTGGCCATTTACCTTTTTTCTCCTTTATTGCCTCATCCGATAATAATCCTACAATTACATCACCGTACTTTAGAGCCTCTTTAAGTAATTGAATGTGCCCGGGATGAATTATGTCGGCGCTCATGGGCACATAGACAACTGGTAACTTCATAGGATAATCATAACAAAAAATACCTTATGTAGTGTAAGGTATTTTCATAGTGCAGCAGATACGAAAAAGTTTTCACGAAATTAGAAGTGAGGCAAAACGATGGAGAGAAATACTTGCTATTCACTATCCAAGAATACCTATTAGATAAATAAGACTGGGGAGTTACACTAAGCTCCGACAGTACCTATTTTAACTTCTCCAGCTCGCTTGTAATAAGCAAAGATCACACCATTTGACGTAATCAGACTGTCTGTCATTGTAAAGGTCGCGGGCATGGTACCCTCGTCGAACAAACGCTTGCCCGTACCGAGTGTAATAGGAAAAGTCATCAAGCACAGCTCATCGACCAGATCATGTTTGAATAATGTCTGAGCCAGGTTACCGCTGCCGTGAACTTTAATAGCAGGTCCTTCCGAATTCTTGAGCTTCTTGATGTCATCGACTCCCGTTAGCAACACCGAGTTTTTCCAACCCGACTTGTCCACTTCTGACTTGCTCATGGTATCACTCACTACATATTTAGTGACGTCTATGATGCCAGGCCACATATCGGCATGTTTAGGCCAGTACTCGGCAAAAAGCCTGAATGTTTTTTGGCCTAAAAGAATATCCGTTGATTCCATCCATCTTTTCATGAAGTCACCAGCTGCTTCGTCAGCTTCGGCAAAATACGGCGCTGTCCAGCCACCATACTTAAAGTTGCTCGATGTATCTTCCTCTGGTCCACCAGGTGCCTGCATGACTCCGTCTAATGTAATAAACTCTTGGACAATTATCTTTCTCATACCTTTATAACCCATCCTTTCTGCTTTACTAACGCCTATTGTAGCAGGTTAAGGGCATCAAAAAATGTACATTCTGGACACCAACTTAAGGAGTTTTGAGTAAATAAAGGAGTAATATTTAGGTGGGGATACCTATTTTTCAGTTTGCCATAATATTCGGTCTATAGGCCCGTCTTGGGACTTTAACTTTATATATCCATAAGACTGCTGCACGATTTGTTCAAGGATTGGCAGCTCTATATCACTTAACCGCTTGATATAAACGCAGTACCCTGTAGTAGTATGCTTACCTAATTTAGCCAGCAATTCAGAGTAGCGTGCCGTGCCGTCCATAAGGTAAATGGTCATCTTACCTTTTCTTGGATAAAAGCCAATATTGAGACCGTCGCCTTCGCGTCCGCTGTCGTATTTGTAGTGGTAGGTATCAAACCCGATTGTGCCCGCATTCCACAGCTTTGGCTCATGCCCACTTATTCGCCGCATCATTTCAATGAGCACTTGGCTGTCTCTTATAGTCTGCTCATCGCCAAGTGAAGCAACATATCCTTTGACTGAGATAGTTATTTTGTCCATAGTTTAATCTATCCTACGAGCTTACGGTTGATTAATGGCCTATTTATCCTTAGCTCCTAATTGAGCTCTTCCGCTAGTCCAATGAGGATTTGTTCAGGACCACGGATATAGCACAGGCGATACGAATCCTCATACCGAACTATTTCACCGACAAGCTCTGCACCATGCTTCTGCAGCCTAGATACCGTATCATCAATGTCTTCTACGGTGAACATAGTGCGTAGATAGCCAAGAGCATTCACTGGAGCATTGCGATGGTCGGCAACTACGGTTGGGGTAAGAAAACGCGATAGTTCCAATCTGCTATGTCCATCGGGGGTAACCATCATAGCAATCTCGACACGTTGGTTACCTAGTCCTGTGACACGCCCTGCCCATCCTCCTTCAACTATAGCCCGTCCTTCAAGCTGTAAACCAAGTTCCGTGAAAAAAGAAACGACTTCATCGAGTGACTCCACTACGATGCCGACGTTATCCATCCTTTTTAGATTAGATTCTTTTGATTTCATACAATTATATTTTATCACTTAATATCTTAGAGTTAGAGTCTCGTTTGCATTCTTGCCTAAACTAGCTAAAACGCCGACTTACTCGATGTTTTACAGAGGATTTAAATTTATATTATGAATAAAAATAGCTATATAGTCAAGTTAATTATATCAAAATATTCACTCTGGAATAAAACATAATCAAAAGCCATTCAACAAATCTTGACTATTTACTAGTAAAATTGTATAGTCGCATCAGTGTGGATATCCCGCATTCATGATCAAGGAGGACCAATGTACTCTGACCCCGATTGTCCGCTCTGCCCAAGTAACGGTGGCGTGGACATCGTTGCCAAGACGGGTATCGCCTACCTGGTAGAGGCCAAGACCTCGCCAGTTGAAGGATGCTTCCTGATCGTTCCGACGGAGCACATCACCCACCCCATGGAGCTCTCGCCTTGCTGGCAGATGGACTTCGGCGCGCTCCTTGTGAGCGTCCCGTGGTACGAGGCGACCAGCTCGTACAACATCAGCCTCAACATGGGAGTGGCGGCCGGCCAGACCGTGCCCCACCTCCATTTCTGGGTCATCCCCAGAGCCGAGGTCGAGGGTGCTTCCACGTACGGACAAGGGCTTGTGGCCCTCCTGAGGAATGTGGACGCTCTGGCGGACTACATCAGCCACTGAGAACTCACACGAAAGCCCCGGCCTCACAAGGCCGGGGCCATTCTCATTTTTAATCCAGCCCTACCTCAGTAAATGAGATTAGGGAGTTACACTGACAGCATAGAACTTCGCTTACATGTCGACTTCACTGAAATAGTAATGCCAAGCAGGAAGCTCTAGCCCGAAGAACTTCTCAGGTGATTCCTCGTAAAGTTTCTCGACTTCAGAAACCTTCATCCACTTAGCATCTTTTGCTTCGCTAAGTTGCGCAACCGGCTCGCCAGGCTCAACCTCACAGATAAACACAAAAGCCGATCCAAGGTTTACCGTTCTTTAGTTGTTACGTACAGCAATAAGGCCGAAAGCCTATAATACTCATAAACTAACTCGGATAAATGAGTTAACAAAATAAGTGCGAGTTTAAGGCGTTCTGCCCGTGAGTAAATCAGCCAGTGCCTTACCGATCAGCTGGTTTGTCGCCTCTTCCACGAAAGCCCACTGGCCATTGGGGTTATTTTCTAGAAACCAATACTTGCCAGCATTATCCAAAATCATATCAATAGCACCGAACTTCAAGCCAAGGTTCTGTACCAGCTTTACGCATTGTTTAGCCAGATTTGATGGCAAATCATACGCACGTATTGTCATACCGTCCCTGTATAGCCCGATTCGCCAGTCTCTCACCGCAGAGTTAGTGTCAGTATTATTTTCTTGGATACTAGCCGCAAAAACTTGATCTCCGATAACCGTTATACGTAAATCCAGGCTGACATCAACGGCCTGCTGGAATATAGACGGAGCAAGGTTGAGGCCCGTCAAATCGACTGCCTTATCAATCTTTGTAGTATAAAAACCATACAACGCGGTATCTCGAACAAAAAAGTCTGCCCGTATCGGTTTAGCGATAACTGACTGATGCGAACGCAAAAAATGACGGGCGGCAGCTTCATCCGATGTAACAATCGTGTTCGGCACATTAAAGCCAAGCTTACGCGCGAGAGTAAGCTGTAGAACTTTGTCCTCTGCCCTGCGTATAGCATAAACGTCAGAGACCCAATTAGCATCTGGGAACAATGTCCGAAAGAGTATCCCGAACTCTCGTAACGCGGTGAGGCTATACTCCTTTAGTTCCGGCGCAACAGGCAGTTGATCGGACTGGAATGATTGAGGGCGTCGATACCATACCCCGCAGACATCTCGTATTTCACGCTTGCCCAGCAACACACGCATATCAGCTTCAGAAGACAAATCCAGTGTCACTGATTGACCATCAAGTATGGCTGTTTGATCCAGCAGGATAAATGGCTGTAGCAAGTGTTTTTCGACAAATGGCAGATGCGCATCATCGGGATGGCTAATTGCCACCACATGTCTGCCTCGTTGCGTTGTCATATTACCTAGTCTCTGTCAGTAGCAGAGGTGCTATCCCAATGACCTGGTTTACCAGTTACTGTTCTTGTACTGACTTGGGTCCAGTTAGTGGGCGCCGGATTTCCATATTCGTCTTCGGACTCAACTTCTGCTGCCAGCTTTACCCCGAAAGGTGTTATGTAATTTGCCAAACTTTTCAAGGCAGTAGATTCTGCATCTCTTGTGAGCTGATCAGCGGTAACTTCGACCAGCCGTGCCGGTAATTCATCGGCTTCAAAGCCAAGGGTTTCTAGTTGTTTCATGCTTCTCCTCCTGCTACATATCGTCTAATAGTAATAACACACTACGTCCGTATAATGCATTTGTCAAGGATTAATCTCCACAACAGTCGCCCTTATGCGAAAGGAAAATGTCTGACATGAGCTGAGGCTGTTTTCTTGGCGCTGGATTGCAGACGTATTCCTAACTGTAAACTTTGATAAAATCGATACGCATAAACTTATGGATTTAGTGAAACAATTTAATCTATCGGGTGATATAATCTAAACAAAAGAGGAACTGAAACAATGGGAAAGATTATTGCAATTGGAGGTGGCGAGATAGGTCGCCCTAAAGAAGATGGCAAAGGACACTATCCAGTCGAAACAACACTTATAGATACCGAAATTCTACAACTTACAAATAAAAAGAGCCCGACTCTGTTATTCATACCTACGGCTAGTTATGACTCCCGGAATTATTATCAAGTTGTCAAACAACACTTTACGAAATTAGGCTTTAGTTCGGTAACTCCACTTTATTTGTCTGATAAATCATTAACAAAAAAACAAATTGAAAAAATAATTTTATCCCACGATGCTATTTATGTCGGTGGTGGTAATACATTAAGAATGATGAGTATATGGAGAAAACTGGGTATAGACGCGATACTAAAGAAGGCATATAGACAGGGTATTGTATTGTCAGGCATAAGTGCTGGATCAATATGCTGGTTTAGCTATGGTAATTCTGACTCACGAAAGTTTAGCAGCGGCAGTGATAAACTTGTAAAAGTTACTGGACTGGGACTTATTGATGCTCTTCACTGTCCTCACTACGACGCAGAGCCACATAGGCAAGCTGACTTAAAGAGAACGATGAAAACTACATCCAAGGTCGCAATAGCACTAGATAACTGTGCCGCTCTTGAAGTCGTAGATAATACATACAGAATTATTAAGAGCAAGCCTGACGCAAAAGCAAGAAAAATATATTGGAAAAAAGACAAATACTTTGTTGAAGATATTCCAGCAAGTAAATCATTTAGCGATATAAGTAAACTTACTCAAAAATAAAATATGACCCGCCTGAGTCATATTAGTTAGAAACAATACTGTTTCTAAATTGTTTGGGTCTAATTGGTGCAACGGAACAGAATCTTCTCAAACTTTTTGAATGGATTATCTATGAAGACCGCAATCTGAATTTAATACTCCCCCGGGAACAAAGTAATACGACTAAGATTATTTATTGAAACAAGCTTGATCGTATCGCTAAGCAGTATATTCCCAGCCGGGTTGCCATGATTTTGTTTTTCGCCAATCCTCATCAATTGCTTGTTGCCAAGTCTTACCTCTCAGGATTACATCTAGGGCAAGTTGTGGCCCCTGGTGCGCAACGATAGCAACATGTTTACCGTCGTAGTTCTCGCGAAGAAAGTCAACAAAACTAGCGAGTCTCGCTTCGACATCTTTGTAGCTTTCGCCGTTTGGAAAAGGAGTATCAATAAAGTTTTCCATACGGTTTTTGAAATCAGCCGCAGACTTGCCGTTCATATCGCCGTAATCACATTCACGAACTCGCGCGTCTTGAATAATCTTATATTTATCGCCAAAGCCTAGTTCGGCAGAATCAATTGCTCGCTGCAGATCTGAACAAAATACCACATCAAACTGCTTGTCGGCCACCTGTTCGCCAAGCTTTTCTGCCTGATCTCTGCCCATTTCTGAAAGTTCACCAGGAAGCCAACCAGTAGCCAAATCCTGTTCATTATCAGTCGTCGTACCATGCACAAAATAAGTAATTTTTACGCTCATGTATTACAGTGTAGCAAAATACCCCTTATTTGGGGTATTTATGGTGCATAAAATTAGTGCTGGGTTACAGACGTATTTCTCACTGTCACTTCAGAGAATATAGACATACATAAGCTAACTAGTCTAGCGAAACGATTCAACTTATCAAGCAAGCTATCGGTTCATGGTCGATGATATAATTACCCTATGAAGCTATACTTCGTCCGACATGGTGAAACAGATGAAAATGTTAATATGGCTGGCAGCCCTGCGGACGATGTGTCACTGAATCAACTTGGCATTCAGCAAGCAAAAAATTTAGCGGTCGAATTGAAAGATGTAAAATTCGACACTATTATTTCATCTCCTCTTAATCGTACCCAGCAAACTGCGGAACTAGTTAATGAATACCATCAACTTCCCATACAATTAGATACCGCGTGGCGAGAACGAGACCTAGAATCTTATTTGGCGTTAGATGTTTGGAATGACGCTTTTGATTTTGATAAGAATGTCCAGCTGGGCAATAGTGAGCCTCTTGCGGAGTTCTTTGGACGAGTCTATGCGGCACTTGATAGCCTCAAACAAGACCATGAAGATAAGACTGTATTGGTAGTATCACACGGTGGAGTGCAGAGTTGCCTGTATGCTTATGCTAATAAGTTGCCCCTCGAAGGAAATATGCGTATGAACCCAATGAAAAACTGCGAATATCGAATCTATGATTTGTAACTTAAAATCACCAGAACGGGCCTTAACAGATTAAAAATAAACAGAAGACACATTTTTTCAATGCGTCTTCTCTGTTATGAATTCATGGTGCAGCGGGCGCTAAAAAGTTTCCACGAAATCAGTGGTGAGATAGAGCGATGGAGAGAGATTTTGGCTGTTCCCTATCAAGAGTATTTATTAGCTAAGTGAGGACTGGGACTTACACTGCTATTCGTTAATC
>DATHGB010000022.1 GCA_035317825.1 Candidatus Saccharimonadales bacterium
AGGCAAAATCACAACATACTTATTCATAGACTTCGCGTATAGTAATACATAGAAAAGATGAGGGGAAGTGAAATCAACAATCTATGAGCTCTAAAGCACTGTATCGCAAGTACCGCAGTAAGTCACTTGCCGAGGTTGTCGGACAATCCCATGTCACGGACATTTTGGCTAGGTCGCTTGCACAGGGGCGTATTTCCCATGCGTATCTTTTAACCGGCCCTAAGGGTGTTGGTAAGACCAGTATCGCTAGGATCTTAGCGCACGAAATTAATAAACTACCATACGACGAAGATACCAACCACTTAGATATTATTGAAATCGATGCGGCTAGCAATAACGGCGTAGAAGACATCCGCGACCTTCGTGAAAAAGTGCAGATCGCACCTGTCTCTGCAAGCAAAAAAATCTATATTATCGATGAGGTTCACATGCTCTCAAAAGCCGCGTTTAATGCGCTTTTAAAAACGCTCGAGGAACCGCCCGAACACGCCGTATTTATTCTCGCTACGACTGACGTTGATAAATTGCCCCAGACCATTATTAGTCGTACCCAGCGCTTTAGCTTTAAGTCAATTACTACCGATGATGCTGTAAAACATCTAAAACACATCGCCACTCAGGAAAAGATTAAAATCGACGACAAAGCCCTTGAACTTATAGCGCTTCGCGGTGATGGGAGTTTCCGGGACAGCATTAGTCTACTCGACCAGTTAACAAGTTTAACTGACGACAAAGCAGGAATCACCGAAGAGCTTGTCGAGCAGTTTTTAGGCCTAGCGCCTATGGATCAGGTTAATCAAATTTTAGGTGCATATGAAGCAAAAGATCTGACGACTATCGTGAAGCTTTTAGATGAAAGCGAACACCGGGGCGTGCAAACCAACGTATTAACCGCGCAGTTAATTGCCACTATCCGCATGGGCGTTGCAGATAAACCACATCTTATTCAGCTCCTAGACCAACTACTCGAAGTTGCCAGGTCATCTAATCCGAATATAAAGCTATTGACGATTCTTGGATCGCACGCAGCGCCAAAACCAAAAACTGCCGCACTTGTCGCACCGGCATCAGTCGTTAGCGCGCCGATTGCCGAACTGGAAAAGCAAGCCACCAAAACAAAACCCTCTCTACCTGTGCCGAAACGGGTAGCAACGAATGGGACAACACCAGTGAACAAGATAGAAAAACACCCGACTGCCTCGACCCTGGATTGGGCTAAGCTTATCGAGCATACCCGGCAAAACTTTGTCGCGCTGTATAGTGTCTTGTCAAAATGTACGCCGGAACAAGACGGAAATTCTCTTACGCTTTATACGAGCAATGCATTTTATAAAAAGAAATTGGATGACGCGAAATACCGCGGCGTGCTAATAGACACGATCGCGGAAATCGCCGGCGAGGAACTTATCGTTGAAACAATCGGCACACCTCCGCCACCAAAAGATAGCACTGCGGCCGCGGTTGCTGCTATTATGGGTGGAGGAGAAGAGGTTACCGTAGGCGATGCGCCTGCGTAAAGTGAAGTTATGGCAGTGAAAGACGTTCCGGCTGGCAAAATCCCGCCACAAAACCTAGACGCCGAGAAAAGCCTTCTTGGTGCTGTTTTAATTGACGAGGAAACACTCGCCGATATCTCTGAACATGTCACACCGAAAGATTTCTATGACAAACGTCACGCCACAATCTTTGGCGGCATGATGAGTCTGTACGAACACCACAAGCCAGTCGACCTTTTAACGCTTACTGACCAGCTAAAGAAAAAAGACGAGCTAGAAACCATTGGTGGATCGGCCTATTTAACAGAACTGACGAACTACGTTCCAACCGCCGCGCACGCCGCAGCTTATGCGGAAATGGTAGCGCTAAAAGCAGTCCGTAGGCGGCTTATCAAGGCAAGTGCCGAAATCACGGAACTTGGCTACGACGAAGACACGAATGTCCAAGAACTACTTGAAAAAGCCGAGGCCGAACTATTTTCAGTTAGCGACCAATCCCTTAAACAAGACCTAGTTAGTATTGAAAGTATTTTGACTGAAAGTTTCGACCGCATGGAAGAACTGCACCGTAACAAGGGCGCGCTTCGTGGTGTCCGAACGGGTTATCGCGATCTGGATAATATGACCGCTGGATTGCAGCGCTCTGACCTTATTATCCTTGCCGCCCGTCCTGCCATGGGTAAGACCACGCTTGTGACCAACCTGGCATATAACGTTGCGACGGTTGCCAAGCAACCAGTACTGTTTTTTAGCCTCGAGATGAGCAAGGAGCAGCTGGTTGACCGTATGCTGGCCGACGCGTCTGGAGTTGACGCATGGAATATTCGAACCGGTAATCTTTCCGACGAAGACTTTAGTAAAATTTCCGAAGCAATGGGCGAGATGGCCGAAGCGCCGATCTACATTGATGACACGCCAGGTTTGTCCGTACTTGAAATGCGCACCAAGGCTCGTCGTGCGGCTCACGAAGCACCTTTAGGGCTCATTATCGTCGACTACTTGCAGCTGATGTCGGCAAGCGGCCGAAGCGATGGTAACCGCGTGCAAGAGGTGAGTGAAATCTCACGTGGCCTGAAGTTAATCGCGCGCGAATTAAACGTGCCGGTTATCGCGCTTTCTCAGCTCTCGCGTTCAGTCGAATCACGTAGCCCGCAAATCCCTCAGCTAGCCGACCTGCGTGAATCAGGCTCAATCGAGCAAGACGCCGACATCGTTATGTTTATTTACCGTGAAGCGTACTACAATCCAGAAACAGAACGCGAAAATATTACCGACCTTATTATCGCAAAACACCGTAACGGTCCCGTTGGTAAAGTCGAGCTGTATTTCCACCCGGAACGTCTGCGATTTATGTCGCTCGACAAACGCCACGACGGTTAATCCGTGGTATAATCAAAGTACTTTATGGGCAAATACATTACCGACTATTTCCTCTATGCGAAGCGATATCTATTAGGATACGGCGCTATCAGTCTAGCCGTCATTGGCTTGCTTCTTATTGCCGGGCTTTACGTTCCTGGAGGGATCACGGAAGGCGAGATGAACTCGACTGTTATAAGCAGCGGCCTTTCAATTGATTCGTTTGATCCGCTGACAATAATCGATCTGCCATACCATGTATTGCAGCGGCTAAGCATGGAAGCATTTGGCATTAGCGACCTAAGTATCAAACTCCCGTCGCTTATTCTTGCTACCGTTTCAATCATAGGAATCTTACTGCTGCTGCGTATGTGGTTTAAAGGAAACGTCGCGCTCCTCACGACAGTACTTGTCGTTACGACAGGTCAGTTATTGTTTATTGCTCAAAGTGGTACGCCAAGTATTATGTACATCTTTACGACGGTCTGGCTTCTTCTTGCAGCACTTCTCGTTTCCAGGCGCGTTTCCCGGGGAGGGACTTGGAAACTTGTCCTCTTCATTATTGCGGCAATAAGCTTATATACGCCACTCAGCATCTATATTATCCTGGCCCTGCTTAGCGCCGTAGTGCTACATCCGCATCTGCGCTATCTTGTGAGACGACTTTCAAGAGTGAAAGTGGCCTTGGCATTTGTCTGTGCGCTCATTATCGTCGCGCCTTTAATTTACGCGATCGTTAAAGAACCCAATATTGGCCTGACGCTACTTGGAGTACCAAAAACCTGGCCACATTTCCTCAGTAACGGTGTGCAGATCTTGAAACAGTATTTCGACTTTATTACCCCGACAAACGGCGCGCTGATTACACCAATTTACGGTCTAGGACCAATGCTTCTGATCCTCCTTGGCGCTTTACGGCTTGCAACAACTAAATACACTGCGCGTAGTTATATTATTAGCACCTGGGTCATCCTTCTTCTACCAGTCCTCTTGATTAATCCAAACTTCGTCGCCGTTACGTTCGTACCCGTGATCCTTCTTATGGCTATGGGAATCGATATTCTTCTTGGCAATTGGTACCGTCTTTTTCCTCGAAATCCCTACGCGCGTATTGCCGGACTTGTCCCCTTAGCAGTCCTCATTGGAGGTATGGTGATTTCTGGCGTGGACCGTTACATGTACGGCTATCAGTACGATCCGCAAACAACGTCACATTTCTCGCATGATTTAACGTTAGTGAATAAAGAGCTCAGTAGTAAAGACAGAGGCAATACGGTATTAATCCCTACGGCCGAAGATACGGCATTTTATGGGGCCATCGTCAAACACCACAAAGACGTTTCGATCAGTTCGTCTTTTACGCCAACAGCTAAAACGGTGATCGTCGCAAAAGGCGCGACACCCGTCACCGATCTTACGCCAGAACGAATCGTTACGAGTGCCTCAAGTGAAAACGCCGACCGGCTCTATGTCTATAAAACTGGTCTAAAATAACGTATACTAAAGAAAGTAATCCAAAGAGGCGGAAGGAAATATAATTATGGCATTTGATCAAATGAAGATGTTGAACGAGCTGCGAAAAGCGCAGAAAGATTTAAAGAAACAAATTATCGAGGTAGAAGCCGGTGACGGTGCTGTCGTCGTGCAGATTAACGGTGAGTTAAAGATCCAAAGTGTCAAAATTGACCCTGCGCAAGTAGACCTGGACGACATTTCCGAACTTGAGCACTGGATTGAAATTGCCGTACGTGACGGTATGGCCAAAGCCCAAGAAGTTGCTGCAGAAAAAATGAAGCCGCTCATGGGTGGCCTCGGCAACCTTGGACTATAGGAGTATCTTTTGACACAGCTTCTTCCAACAGCACTTGTTAGTGCGATTGATGAACTAGGCAAGTTGCCTGGCGTAGGCGCTCGTACAGCCGAGCGCTATGCTTATTTTCTGCTGCGTGCCAATGGTAATTCAGTAGAGAAGCTGGCAAAAACTATTAGCGAACTTCATAACGGCGTCAAAACGTGCCCGGTGACGTTCGCGCTTATCGACCCAGACCAAGACGTGTCACCGCTCTACGACGGCCCTGGACGCAGTAAAAAGCTTGTTGCGGTCGTTGAAGAGCCGCTTGATATCATCGCCCTAGAACGTACAGGGCAGTTTCACGGGACGTACCACGTACTAGGAGGAGCAATCTCTCCAATCGACGGCGTTGGCCCTGAAAAACTCCACATTCCAGAACTACTAAAGCGTCTGGGTGACGACGAAGTAGAAGAAGTAATCATTGCTACGAATGCCAGCGTTGAGGGTGAATCAACAGCGCTCTTTTTGCAGCGTCACATCCGTGAAGCTGGAATTACCATACAAATCAGCCGGCTAGCACGAGGCATACCAGTGGGCGTCGATCTAGAATATGCCGATCAAATTACCCTAACGCACGCCCTTGAAGGAAGAAGGATATTCCAAGATGTTTAACGAAGCGACAGAACTTATAAACGCAGCAAAAAAGATTGTTGTTATCCAGGCTGAAAATCCAGACGGAGACAGCCTAGGAAGTAGCCTCGCACTTGAAGAGATTCTGGGCGATCTAGGCAAAGAAGTATCGCTATACTGTCCTGTTGAAATCCCTAAATACCTCCGTTATATCAACGGCTGGGATAGAATAGTCATGGATTTTGACACCAAAGCGGATCTGGCTATTATCGTTGACACCAGCGCGGACGTTCTGATTACGAAAGTACTCGAAACGAGGGGCGTTCGTCATTTCCTCGAATCACACCCAGTACTCGTCATAGACCACCACACGACAGATTCTAATCTTAGTTTTAACCATACGATGCTTTCAAAAGAAGCTGTCGCTACCAGTGAAATAATTCATTCACTAGCCGAAGAAAATAAATGGACTATGAGCGAACAAGCAGCAGAGAATATGCTTGTTGCAATCCTTTCGGATAGTCTTGGCTTCACCACGCAAAACGTTTCCGCGACAACTTTATTAATTGCTAGCAAGCTAGTGGAACTCGGCGCCGTACCGTCAAAAATTGAAGCACGCCGACGCGAGTTCATGAAAAAATCACCCGAAATTCTAGCTTACAAGGGCGAGTTAATTAAACGAATTGAATACCTGCTTGATGGAAAATTAGCAATCGTACACATACCCTGGGAAGACATCCAAGCTTACAGCGACCAGTACAACCCGAGCGTACTTGTACTCGATGAAATGCGTCTTGTGCTAGGAGTTGAAATTGGTGTTGCTATCAAAACATACCCTGACGGTAAAATTACGGGTAAACTCCGCGCGAATGTTCCTATTGCCGAAGAAGTCGCTGGATTCTTTGGCGGTGGCGGCCATAAATACGCTGCGGGCTTTCGAGCGTACGAAGATTACGATACAATTATCTCAGAACTTGTCACAGCGACGGATAAGGCATTGAAAGAATATGAAACTTCAACGAAATAATTCATGTATCCTCGGCGCGTAGCCCGCGCCCTCTCATTAGAGCATTCTTTAAATTCATAACCGAGGAAACAATATGGCTCTCCGACTTCATAATACACTGACGAAGAAAACTGAAGAATTTACTCCTATTACAGATAGAAAGGTAACGCTTTATACCTGTGGGCCAACCGTCTATAACTTTCTGCATGTCGGTAACTGGGCCGCTTACATCTATTGGGATACATTAGTAAGAACTTTAATCGCTGATGGCTATGCCGTTGAACGCGTGATGAACATTACGGATGTCGGCCACTTAACCGGCGAGAATGATGGTGATGCTGATAACGGTGAGGATAAGCTGCAAAAGGGTGCGAGGCGCGAAGGAAAAACCGCTTGGGAAGTTGCCGAGTTTTACGCCGAGGATTTTATGAATGGCATGGAAAAACTCGGTATGATCACACCAGAACATGTCGTAAAGGCGACAGATTTCATACCGCAACAACTTGATTTAGCGCGTATTCTAAAAGAAAAAGGTTACACGTACCAAATTACGGACGGAATTTATTTCGATACAAGCAAGTTTCCGACGTATGCGGATTTTGCAGGTCTTGATTTAGCCGCGCAAAAAGCGGGAGCTAGAATTGAATTCAATCCTGAAAAACGTAACGCCAGTGACTTTGCGTTATGGAAATTTACCGCGCCTGATGAAAAGCGCGATATGGAATGGGATACGCCAGCCGATCTATTAGATAACGGCGAATCTAAAAAGGGCTTCCCAGGCTGGCATCTTGAATGTTCAGCAATGGCTATGAGTATCTTAGGACCTACTATTGATATCCACACAGGCGGAATAGATCACATTCCCGTTCATCATACGAATGAAATCGCCCAAAGCGAATCGGCAAGCGGTCAGAAATTTGCAAATTTCTGGCTACATAATAACCACCTTAAAGTAAACGGTACGAAGATTAGTAAAAGCCTAGGTAATGGCTATACGCTGCAAGACCTCGAGGAGCGCGGATTCAGCCCGATTGACTACCGCATGTTCATTTTGCAAGGCCAGTATAGCAATGAAGGTAATTTCACGTTCGAAAACCTCCAGGCAGCCAAGAACCGGCTCATTCACTGGCGTAATATAGCCGCGCTTCGTCATCAGACACACGATACGCTAAGCGATGACAGCGAAAAATCGACCGACGACAAGAGCATCTCGCTACTTGCGGCTTCTGGCGCAATTCACGAAGCGATGAATAACGACCTAAACACGCCAGAGGCAATGCGCATTATCGACGAAGCGTTCTCTAAACTTGACGGTAAGTCCCTTGATGACATCCACCAGCACGGCCTAGATGAGCTAATTCATACGGTTGACGATCTACTTGGCTTGCAGCTTGAGACAACCACCCCTGACATCAATGACGAAATGAAGCAGCTTATTATTGAGCGTGAACGGGCACGCGACAATAAGGATTGGGCAGAGTCAGATCGCCTGCGTGACAAGCTCTCCGAAAATAACATAGTTGTACGCGACACTAAGCACGGAAGTATTTGGGAATATAAAAATTAAAGAACCGCTACTGCGGTTCTTTTTATCTAAGCAGCGTCTTCGCCTTGAAGTTTTTTGACTAACTTCGCAAGTGGCTGTTCGCTTTTGATCCGGTTCTTTTTCGCCTTTGCCAGATAATCTTCCAGAAGAACTTTTAAACAACCGGCGACAGGGATCGAGATAATACCACCCGCAATACCAAATACGTACAGGCCAATCGTGACAGACGCAAGCACGGCAAGCGCAGACAGTTCTACTTTGCGAGACTGAATCGTAGGGGAGATAAAGTTATTTTCAATTTGCTGGTAAATCACGAAGTAAACCGCGAACACAAGACCAGCAATAGGTTCGTTGAATGCTAATAATAAAGCAATCAGGATACCACTGATCGTGGCCCCAAACATTGGGATGAGCGATAAGATAAATGCAATTGCTACCGTTGGAAGTGCAAGGTTTGACGGTACATTGAAGAAGAAGCTCATAATAAACACGACAAGTCCTGCCAGTGTTGATCCAATTAAAGATACGGTTAATTGTCCGGTAACATACCCCGTAACGACATTATACATTTTATTTACTAGCGCCCGGTGCGATTCCATGCGTTCTTCGTTATTATAGATTCCCCAAATTCGTTTTTGCCACGCAGGGCCTTCGACAAGCATCAAGAAAGACAGGACTAATACGAGGAGGATCGCGGTGAACGTCGCGAACACTGACCCAAGTCCAGAAACAATGTTCTGGCCTGCGCTTGATGCCCAGTTGGCCGTATTGTTTTTGATAGCTTCGACGGCTTGATCTACTTGAGGCTGTATATGATACTTATCAATAAATTCGCCTAGTCCCTTTGACTGTTGGGCAACATCGTCAACGATGCCTGGCACCGTAGCGGTAAACTTTATCGTCTGTTCAACGATAGGGGGAATAACAAGAAAAGCAAACACGCCCAGTATTGCAACTACCAATATATATGCCGTTGCCGTACCCGTAACACGACTTTTTCCAGGTAGGTGACTTGCCAAATAGCTAACAGGCTTGTTTAAGGCTAACGCAAGAAAGAGTGCCGTTCCAAGAATAATAAGGGCCGTCCTTGCGCTGTAAATTGCAAGAATAACAAACGCGAACCCAATGACAACCAGCCAAAAACGCACAAAAGTTTTGGTATCGATCTCAATTCGTACTTTCATCTTGACGTTATTATAGCACTACTTATTGCGTTTGCACGAACGACGATGTACGCGCACGGAGTTTAAGCGCCTGTTTAGCGTTTACCTCGATAGCAGAACGACTTATTTTACCCGAATCCACAGCGGTCAAAACACCGTCAATAAGTAGGTTGGGATCTATATTCGATCCGACTGATCCACTATTGTTTAGTACGTATAAAAGTAACGTATTTCCAGCCTGAACCGCACTCACCGCATTTGCAACCGGATCATGGAAAGCCGCTTCGTCTGATGCCTGCAACATGCACATATCGTCAGTAATTGTCACTCCGCTAAACCCAAGCTCACTCTCCAGTATGTCGTGCCATTTTTCCGAAAGACTGGCAGGCGAGGAATCAACAGCGCTGTAACGCAAATGACCAAACATCACCAAATCAGCGCCACTTTGAACTCCAGCCTCAAAAGGTAACGCGTCTTTTTGTTTCCACGCCGCCTCACTAATGTCCGTGGTTGGAATTGTCGTATGTGAATCCGCAGAAGTCTCACCGTGACCAGGAAAGTGTTTTAAAGTTGAAAGCGTCGAACTATGCGTGCCGCCGACTGCCGCCCGTACATTGTCGCTTGCCGTTCGTGGCGTCGTTCCCAGTACGCGATCATAAATAAAAGAGTGAGGATCGCTTGTGACGTCGGCAATAATCCCAAAATTAAGATTTATGCCCGCCGACTGCACGAGAGCGGATCGTTTTACGAACGCGTTGTACGTTTCGGCCGGGTATTGGTTTTTTAGCGTTTCCGCATTAGGGTACGTATCGGCTTTTAGCCGGCTTACCGAACCTCCTTCTTGATCGATCGCGACAAATCTAGGCAATCTTCCGTTCTCACCCCGAAGCGTTGACGTAATCGTGCGAAGATCCGCGTCCGCGGCTGGAATATTATCGCCCATCAAAATCATTCCTCCTGGACGATAGGTATCAACGAACTGACGCATTGCAGTCGCGTCAGTTCCCGGTACATGAAAGACAAACAAGCTTGCGACTTTGTCACGGAAGGACATTTTATCGAATACCTGGTCGACATATGGTTTTATCGTATTCGGTTTTGAAATAGGGGGAGCTGGTTGATGATTCTTATTTAGGACATACCACCCGACAAAAAACATGCCGGCCACAATCGCTGCAATAATAGCGATGACAAGATATTTCTTCATATGTTTAGTATAATAGAAGTATGCCAAGTTTTTCTTTTGATATAGTATCCGATTTTGACAAAGCCGAAATGAATAACGTATTTGCCGGAACCGAACGCGAGATCGGTACCCGCTATGATTTTAAAGGTACGCCTGCCGCCATCGAATGGATGGACGACAAAAAGGGCTTCAAGATCATTGGGGCGGGACAGTGGCAATGTGATGCCGTACTTGATATCGTGCGTAAAAAACTTGCCGCACGCGAACAGTCCTCTAAGGTACTCGATACGTCCAAAACACCTGTTGAAAGTAACCTGAAAACAACCTGGGAAATTCCATTCAAACAAGGGTTGTCACAGGATAACGCTAAATCAATCACGAAAACACTGCGGGAAGAAGCGCCCAAAGCAAAAACACAAATTCAAGGCGACATGGTCCGGGTGACCAGCGCCAGCAAAGACGAACTTCAAAAAGTAATAATCCTTCTTAGAAGCGCGGACTATGATTTTCCGCTCGACTTCATCAATTACCGCTAGCATGTTAGAATTCTATATATGAGTTCAAACACTCCTCTTGTTGCAATTGATCATTTCCGAATGGATTTTGGTAAAAAAACGGTCATCAAAGACCTTTCCTTTACCGTTGCACCCGGCGAGATATTCGGATTTTTAGGAAGTAACGGATCGGGTAAAACCACGACTATCCGTGCACTCCTTGGCCTATACGAACCAACAGGTGGATCACTTTTAATTAACGGGCAGGTTTTTAGCCCAAAGCACAGCAAAACGCTCGGCTATCTTCCAGAAGAACGCGGGCTATATAAAAAAGAGCCCGTTATTGACGTTATGACGTATTTCGGGCAGTTGAAGGGTATCTCCAGGAGCGATGCGCGTAAATGGTCGCTTGATTATCTTGAACGTGTAGATCTCGCTGATCATGCCAAGGCGAAGCTCGATAAGCTTTCCGGAGGACAACAGCAAAAGGTGCAGCTAGGCGTGACTATCATGAGTAGCCCCGAACTTCTTATTCTTGATGAACCTACCAAAGGCTTTGACCCGGTCAATCGCCGTCTTTTGATGGATATTATTGACGAGCAAAACAAAAAGGGTGCTGGGGTTATGATGGTAACCCACCAAATGGAAGAGGTAGAGCGTCTTTGCTCGCGCGCGCTACTGCTAAAAGATGGCAAAGCCGAAGCGTATGGAACAATTGACGAGATCAAAGATAACTTTGGCGGCCAAAGGATCATGCTTCGTTTTAAAGGTGCTGTTCCTGAAAAACCAAGCCTATACACGATTACTAAAAGTGAAACGTCATACGCCGAACTAACACCGAAAGAAGATGTTGGGCATGATCGTATTCTGCGCGAACTTATGAGTGCGTCTAACCTGGATATTTCGACGTTTGATGTTCGGAAACCGTCGCTTGATGAAATATTCGTAAGCGTTTACGGGGCCAAGAAGCCTGATCATGCATAATTTTAATACCGTTCTTCGTTTCGAGCTTGTTCGGACATTCAAAAAACCTTCCTTCTGGCTAAGCGTGCTCGCGATTCCCGCGCTTATGGGAATTATTTTTGCCGTTATCATTTTCTCTAATCAAACGAGTGATAAGCAGCAGGAAGAATTTAATAAGCAGCCATTTTCATTGGTCGTTGATGACCAATCCAATCTAGTCAGCGACGCGTTTTTAGGTCAGCTAAAAGCATCCCGGGTGGGTTCGAAAGCGGAAGGCATTAAACAGGTACAGGACGGAAAAGTCGACGCGTTCTTCTACTATCCAAAAGAGGTCACGAAAGACCCCATCGAGGTCTACAACAAAAACGACGGGATTATGAATAATTCAAAGTATACATCCGTTTCTGAGAGTTTAATCAAGATGAGCGCAACGGCAAAAGTCGGCTCAGAGCAGCTTGTCGATATTATTACCGGACAAGTGAAGTCAACACAGACTAATTTTGAAAACGGCGAAGTGATCAATCCGATTAGCCGGATGGTCGCACCTGCTCTATTCCTTGTCATTTTTTACGCTGTTATCGTTCTCCTTGGCAGCCAGATGCTCACAAGCACTACCGAAGAAAAGGAAAACCGGGTTACCGAAATGCTGCTTACGAGCGTTTCGTCGCGTTCGTTGATTGTCGGAAAGATCGTCGCGCTTATTATTCTTGGTTTCGTTCAAATCCTCGTTATCTTGCTACCAGGTCTTCTCGCGTACACGGTAGGTAGGGACGCGTTAAACATCCCCGATCTTAGCAGCTTTATTAGTACTATAGAGTTCGAACTATGGCCCACACTCCTTGGCGCAGGCCTACTGGTGTCTGGCTTCTTGCTATTTACCGGACTTCTCGTTGCGATTGGAGCGGCAATGCCAACCGCTAAAGAAGCTAATAGTTTCTTCGGATTCATTATCACCGTTATGGTCGTTCCGTTTTGGTTCTTCCCGCTACTGATGTCGTCGAGTCCATCAGGTGTCGTAACGGGTTTATCGTATTTTCCGCTAACTGCACCGTTCGCGCTGTTAATCCGCAATGCGTTTAACACGCTGCCTCTCCACGAAGCGATAATCGGGCTAGTGATCGTGTTCATTTCCGGCATCATTGCGATTAGCATGGCTATCCGGATTTTCCGCTATGGAACACTCGAATATTCAAAACGACTATCCTTATCGACAATCTTTAAGCGCAAAGAAAAAACCACGTCCTAAATTGGATGTGGTTTAAAATCTATTCCAAGCAATCTATTAAATATACATTGCGATAATAGCGAGAAGAACCAAGGTTACAGCCGCAAGGGATGCAATTGCCAAGCTCATTTTGTTTGGCTCGATATCTACTTGTTTAGCAACAGGTTTTTTTGCTGTTTTAGATACTTTGGGAGTTGTTTTCTTAACCATAATTCCAGTCTAACGTACTATACTCGTCACGGCAAGCCGGTTATGGCTGGAGTATTTGACCATTCACACTACACAATGTATAGTATTAGTATGAATACCGCGAGCCAGACAGTCGGCTGCGTCAAAGCCGCAACAGAAATCTTAGGTGACAAATGGACACCTCAGTTGCTACGCTTCTTTATCAACGAAGAAGTGGTACGCTTTTGTCAGCTCCAAGACCTAGTCGGCGGAATCAACCCTCGTACGTTGTCTGCACGGCTCATTACGCTAGAAGAGCATGACATTATCGAAAAATTACCTTCTGAATCAACCCGCTGCGAATATCGTTTGACCGACAAGGGTAGGGATCTACTACCAATCTTGCAAGATATGGAACAGTGGAGTGACAAATACGCCACAAGTCACGTCTAAGATGTATCTCAGAAACAGCTGGTAGCCTAATATATATGAGAGTATTGTTAATTGAAGATGAACACAAAATTGCAAGAGCACTCAAGAAAGCTCTAGAGCAAGAAAAATATGCCGTAGACGTCGCTTATGACGGCGACGAAGGCTATGCAATGGCCACCACCGAACCTTACGATGTTGCCATTATTGACCGCATGCTTCCGGGCGAGTACAACGGTATTGCCATTGTCGAAGCCATGCGAAAAGAAAAAATCCACACGCCCGTACTGCTTTTAACGGCACTGGGTGCGGTAGCCGACCGGACACAGGGGCTAGACAGCGGTGCCGATGACTATCTTGTAAAACCATTTGCCCTCGAAGAACTACTAGCAAGAGTCCGGGCACTGCTTCGGCGTCCAACACAACAACAATCAACCGTATTAACGGCTGGTGATCTAACGCTGAATACAATTACCTACGAAGTAAAGCGGGGCGACACCTCAATCCAGCTGACGGGCAAGGAGTTCGCGCTGCTCGAGTATCTTTTGCGCAACCAAGACCGTCCACTTCCAAAAGAACTCATCATCTCGCACGTATGGGACTACGATGCGGATATTCTGCCAAATACGGTCGAGGTATATATTAAATATCTCCGTACGAAAGTTGATCAGCCTTTCAAAAAACAGCTGATCCATACCGTCCGCGGCTTCGGCTATAAACTACAGGCAGGGACGTCATAAACCTAGCGATGTTTCAATCGGCTACGGTAAAACTAACCGCCTGGTATTTGGCGATCCTTGTTGCAATTAGCCTTTTATTTAGCATCGTTATTTATTCGACTGCATCAAGCGAAATCGTGACCCGCCTGGGTTATTTTAAACAGGATCCCCGCATCATGCTTAACATTCCAGCCAACCGGTTCGACAGCCTACGCGACATCCAGGTTAACGAAGCGCGTAATAATCTGATTATTTCGCTTATTATAACGAATTTATGTATCTGGATTGCTGGCGGTGTTGGGAGTTATTATCTTGCCAGGCGAACGCTTACGCCAATCGAAGAAGCCCACGAAGCCCAGTCACGTTTTACGAGTGATGCCAGTCATGAACTACGCACGCCACTTGCGAGCATGAAAACGGAGATCGAAGTTGCTCTGCGTGATCCTGCCCTTACGAAAGGTGAGATGCGTGAACAACTAGCAAGTAACCTTGAAGAAGTTAATAAATTAACGAAACTCTCCCAGACGCTTCTTCAACTTTCACAACTTGATCACAAGAACATACCAAAAGAGAAGGTGAAATTAAGTCCCACCGTAAAATCCGTTATCGAAAAGTTTGATAAAACCGGTGAACGGATTGGTTTTGCCGATGCCAAAGCGCATAATGTCCTCGCTAACCAATCGAGCATTGAAGAATTACTGACGATCCTACTCGATAACGCGCTAAAGTATAGTCCGTCTGACTCACAGGTGAAAGTATCCTTGATGAAACAAAAACAAATGTCCGGGTTTGAAATCTCTAACGAGGGACAGGGCATTAGCGCTGAGGTGCTACCTCACATTTTCGATAGGTTTTACCGGGCAGATTCTTCACGTACGAACGGAGATAAAAAGGGATATGGCCTAGGACTGGCACTTGCTAAAAAAATTGTCGAGCTCCATAGCGGAGAACTCACAGTCAGTAGTGCTGAGGGAAAGGTAACGACCTTCCGAGTTCTTCTGCCAAATCTCAGGCAACCCCAAGCAGAAAATCAGTAAGGTACCTTATATTCATGGTGACAATCTAAATAAGGAGACCGCATGAATGTCATAACAAGGGGTATACGAAATGCCCTTAGAAGCCCCATAAGATCAGGGGCTATCATTTTAATGTTAGCTATTAGCATTGGACTAATTCTTGCAATGTTAGTCGCAAGGTCAAGCGTTAATGCAAAAATTAACGAAGTGAAGGCCACCACGGCAACACAAATCACCATCAATCCTGCTGGAGTTCAGGGTGGACTGGGTGGAGGAGATCCGTTAACGGCTGAACAAGTCAAAAAAATAACCGACACTGCCCATGTCAGCAAAGTCAGCTCGACGCTAACCGACCAGATGGGGACGACGGATACCAATCTGACACCATCGTTTGAGCTAGGAGCACTCGGTAAACGACAGATGCGCTTTGAGAGTTCAGGCTCTGCTCCAAGTACCGACGCAGAACCACCAAAGGATACGACGAACGGGCCTATGCGTACGCTGACGCCACGAACAAACGCCACAGGTACAACTGACCCGGAAGCCATCGTGGACGCAAGCAAGCTAACAAGCGGCACGATGATTGACGGAGCAAGCAGCAATATGGAAGCACTCGTAGGTAAAGCCCTCGCCGAGAAAAACAGCCTTAGTGTCGGCAGCACGTTTACCGCCTACGGCCAGACCCTTACCGTCAAAGGTATTTTCGATAACGGCAACGTATTCCAAAGTAATGGAATAATCATACCTCTTACCACGCTACAGACGCTTACCGCCCAACCTGGTGCGGTAAACAGCGTGACCGCAACAGCCGACAGTAGCGATAACGTCGCGAATGTCGTAGCAGCACTCAAAACGGCACTCGGCGACAAAGCGGACATTACCAGTCAGCAAGAACAAGCAGCGGAAAGCGTTAAGCCACTTGAAAGCATTGCCGGACTTGCACTATCGGGTGTAATCGGTGCAGCCATCGCGAGCGCGGTAATCATCCTCCTTTCGATGATTATGGTCGTTCGTGAACGCCGCCGTGAAATCGGTGTCATTAAAGCAATCGGTGGAACAAATAGCAAAGTCATTATGCAGTTTACCGTTGAAGCGTTGACGCTTACGGTCATCGGCGGACTGATCGGACTTGTGCTTGGCGTATTAGTCAGCGGCCCAATGACACAATCTCTCGTTGCTTCAAGTAACGATAACGGCCAGCAAGACAAACAAACTGGCGGTGGGCCAGTCCGGATGATGGGTGGCGGCGGACCAATCCCAGGAATCGGCAACCAGCTTAATAACAACATTCAGAACGTCACCAGTACGCTGACACCACAAACGATAGCCGGAAGTATTGGAATCATCCTACTGATCGCTATTATCGGAAGTGCCATACCAGCCTGGGCCATTGCACGTGTCCGGCCAGCCGAAGTGCTGAGGACGGAATAAAGGAGTCCTTATGTTAACAGTTAAAAACCTCACGAAAACATTCAATGCGACGCACGGGCCAGTCGATGCGCTAAAAGATATTAGCTTTCAAGTGCAGACTGGCGAATTCGCCTCGATCATCGGCAAAAGCGGAAGTGGCAAGTCGACACTACTCAGCCTGTTAGGAGCGCTCGACACGCCGTCAGAAGGTGAAATCCTCGTTGATGACGTCGACATCGCCAAATTGTCCAGCGGCAAACAAACAGACTACCGCGCACATAAAATCGGCTTCGTATTTCAACAGTACAATCTCATACCAAACCTCAGCGCGTTAGAAAACGTAACGTTAGCGCTAGAGTTTGGCGGGGTAAAACCTGCGAGCAAACGCCGGGAACGAGCCGCTCAGCTTTTAAACGATGTCGGCATTTCAGATGAAGAGCAGCTTCGTAAACCCGCTAGGTTAAGCGGAGGCCAGCAGCAACGCGTGGCTATCGCCCGGGCTCTTGCCAACCGTCCCGCGGTTATCCTGGCTGATGAGCCGACAGGAAACTTAGATAGCGAAACCGGAAAAAAGATATTTGACCTGCTACATAGCTTGTCGCGTAGTGAAAATACAACGATTCTTGCCGTGACCCACGACATGGATATTGCAGGAAAAACAGATAGGACCTTTGCGTTAAAAGATGGAAAGATGTCGGCAAATAAGAAATAGCGTCGTGCTTTTAGCAACACGCCCTAATTCTAAGATTTCACTCAGTTTTGTCGTGCATACTGTGTTCATAGTGAGGGAAAGATAGCCACCAGTTTCAAAACCCTTGCTCATCAAAACGACAAAAAAGGAGGTTACATGAACACCACCAAAACCATTTATCTTAGTAAAAAGGGTATGAAGGAATTGAAAAAAGATATTAGCCGGCTGGAACGCGACCGGCAAAACGCTATGAATGAGCTTCGTGATCTAGACAAGACGGATGGGCACGACCAGCGTCTTGCACGAATCGAAAAACTTGCGCACATTGATACTATCGAAAGCGAACTAGCTGACAAGCAAATGGTTATGGACCGCGCCAAACTGTTTCCTCGAAAACGCGATGCGCTCAAGGTCGCTATCGGATCAGTCGTCGACCTTATCGACACAAGTGGACGTTTAGTACGCTACACTATCGTTGATACGGTCGAGGCTAACCCAAGCGACGGACGCATATCCATCAAAAGTCCCCTTGGACAGCACCTTCTCGGTAAGCAGATCCAAGACATGATTGAATGGACGAATGGCCTGCGTACTACCAGATTCCAACTGGTCGGTATTGGCTAACCCCCATCACAACAATTTAAAATCGCGCGCTATTCCCACCTATAGCGCGCGATTTTTGATATAATAACGCTAATGCTCTATTACACAAAAACGGTGCGTCAAACACTTCAGGACCTTGATGTGTCAGAAAGTGGCCTATCCAATACCGAAGCCGAGGAGCGGCTACGAATTCATGGGCCTAATACTATCCGCGTCAAAGGCGAACCGCTATGGCGTAAACTCATCGAACCGTTTGCCAACGTTTTTATGTTGGTGCTTTTTATTGCCGCGGGTATCAGCCTGTTTCACAATGACACCATTGACGCGACGATTATTATCGTTATCATGGCGGCAAGCGCGGGAATCTACTACGTACAGCGTTTCTCAACCGAGCGGATTCTAAGGTCGCTTCAAAAACACACGGTGCAAACCGTTCAAGTGCTCCGTGATAATAAGACTATTGAACTTGATGCCAATTTATTAGTCCCTGGTGACATCATATCCTTAGGCGAAGGTGAAAAAATACCTGCAGATGCCCGAATTTTCACGGCTAGTTCACTCCGCGTTGACGAATCGCAGCTAACAGGTGAATCACAGCCGATCGATAAGCAAATTGACGAGTTGTCTGATGGCAAGGAAGTCTATGAACAGAGTAATATGCTGTTTCAAGGCTCATTTATCGTCGCAGGTGAAGCAAAGGCTATTATCGTCACGACAGGTAATGAAACGGAATTCGGACAACTTGCCGCGCTTACGAGTGATGCCGGCGGGGCAAGTCCCGTTCAGAAGAAAATCGACAAACTGCTGTCACAGGTTATTGCTGTCGTTGCCGCTATGGCGATTATTGCGTTTGGGCTCTCGATGCTTCGCGGTATGGAACTCAGCGAGAGTCTCCGCTTTATTATCGCTCTCTCCGTGAGCGCGGTACCCGAGAGCCTTCCTGTCGCAATTTCCGTCGTGTTAGTCCTTGGCATGCGCCGTATGGCTTCCAAGAAGGCATTGGTTCGTACGATGCGCGCTATCGAAACGATCGGCGCGATCACAACCATTGCCACCGATAAAACCGGCACGCTCACTAAAAACAAGCTGAGCGTCGTGTCTACCTGGCAGCCCTCCCACTCGAACCACATACTGAATGAGTTAATCGCCAAGGCGGTCAATCAGAACGGCTCGAAAATGCATGATCCGCTTGATACTGCGCTCGATGAATATGTCTTGGCAAAACACGTTGCTAAATCACACCATACACCGGTCATAACATTCCCGTTCGACCAATCCGTCGCCATGAGCGGCAATTTATGGCATCACGGCAGTAGTTACGAACTTATCGTCAAAGGCGCACCAGAACACGTACTCGCGCGTAGTGATCTGACCGAGAACGAAAGGGAAGAAGCCGAAAAAATGCTTCACCAGCTGACAAGCGACGGCAATCGAGTTATCGCAATCGCCCATAATTCCATGTCCCGCAAAATTGAAAGTTTCAATGAGTTATCGCGTTCCAATAAGCTCATCTTCGATGGGTTTGTGGCTGTTGCGGATATTCTACGTCCCGAAGCCAAAAAAGCCATCCAGACAGCCGTCAAAGCCGGCGTTACTGTCCGTATGATCACCGGCGACCATTTCGAAACCGCCTATCATATTGGCCGCAGCCTAGGCATGGTCGAAACCCGTGACCAAGTGTTTGACAGCCGTCGCATGAGCGTTATGAGTGACGAGGAGCTAGAAGAAGTCATTGGTGAGATTCGCGTTTTCTCACGTGTTATCCCCGAACATAAATATCGCATCCTAGCCCTCCTAAAAAAGACGGATATTACCGCTATGACGGGGGACGGCGTAAACGATGTTCCCGCACTTGTGAATGCTCACGTGGGCGTTGCCATGGGTAGCGGGGCACACATAGCAAAGGACGCCGGGGATATTATCTTAATGGACGACAACTTCAAAAGTATCGTGTACGCCATGCGGGAAGGCCGCACGATATTCGCGAATATCCGCCGCATGCTCTTTTACCTGCTTTCAACGAATGCAGGTGAAGTCCTGACCATGATCGGCGCACTTATCATTAATATCCCAATTCCACTCGTGCCCGTGCAAATTCTTTGGATTAATCTAGTGACAGACACAGCCATGGTAATCCCCCTAGGTCTAGAGCCCGGCGAAAAAAGTAACATGACTAAAAAGCCGAATAAACCTGGTGCGCCAATCCTGGGCAAGTTCATCATCTCGCGTATGGTGCTTGTAGCGCTTACGATGGCAACAATGACACTAACGATATATATCATCTTCAGCAACGCCTACGGCCACGAATACGGCCGTACGATTGCATTTAGCGCCCTTGTTGTCATGCAGTGGGCAAGTGCCTTTAACGCTCGTAGCGATAACGAATCGTTGTTCGTTCGCCTAAGGGTATTTAACGGTAAGTTCTACGCAGGTTTAACTATCGCTGTTATTCTACAGATGCTAGCTTTATTCGGTCCGCTTGGGCCGCTACTT
The DNA here is from genome assembly GCA_035317825.1 of Candidatus Saccharimonadales bacterium. NCBI lineage: Bacteria > Candidatus Saccharimonadota > Candidatus Saccharimonadia > Saccharimonadales (SeqCode) > Saccharimonadales bacterium (SeqCode). The sequence goes on from DATHGB010000022.1 coordinate 20,390, forward strand.
CATATCACGCCAGTTTCGATTGGCGACCTAGCCATCACTGGGTTTATTGCGTTTACCGTACCGATCCTACTGGTTGAAATTCATAAATTCATCGGCCGACGATTTTATCACCGAAAGTAACTAGCGCTTAAAATGAGAGAGCCCCGCACCGTCAGAATCGACAGTGCGGGGCTTCGTCTCAGAAAGAAGTGACCACCCTGAGACCCGACCACAGCGGCGCATGGATAACCAGACGGTCGTTGCCAGGGAAGTTCTGGTGGCTGTTGACCAACCCGGGGTATTGGCGGAACACGCTCCCCTCCTGCTGGAAATGCCGGCCGTTCTTAATCTGTCCGTCCTTGAGTTGCCCCAAGGACGACTTCGTCGCAGCACCCACCGCGTACAGTGCGATGACGCGACCCTGCCAGCCGCGACGCTCCAGCCCACCCATGTAGGTGTTCTGCCACTGCTGCGAAGGTGTTTCGAGGATAATGCAGTCGTCGTCACTCTTCGAAGCCAGCAGAACGAACCGTATCGTTGCCGGTAGCCGGATGATTCTGGGTAGGTGCATCTTGCGCTCAGGAAGCGTAAAGGCATACATTGCCATTGGTCTCGTCCTTTCCATAGACGTATGATTATTATAGCATAAATTTTATATTAAAGCAATATATTACCTCTGTAATATTATGTGATTTCGCTGCTATTAGGTATAATAAATTCATGAATAACGCAAATGACAGTCACGACATCTTTCAGGTAATCGAAGACTTAAATCTCCCTAATGACAAATACGTTGTGGTGGGCGGTGGCGTACTGGTTGCCCTAGGGATGCATGAATGGGACGGCGATGTAGATCTTGCGGTATCAGACGGCATCTTTGAAGCTCTCGAGCAAAAAGGATGGCAACAAGAACAGGAAGCTGAAAAAGTCGTGCTAAAACACGGTGATTACGATATAGGCGTAGGCTTTGGCAAGTGGGATCTTGATGATTTACTTATTGAGCAATACCAAAAAAATCAGTAAAAATGAGAAAGCCCCTCACTGCCATGATCGACAGTTCGGGGCTTCGTCTCAGAAGGAATGGATCTTGACCCTCGACTCGCGGGGAAGAGTGATCACCATGCGCTGACCGCTCCGTAAGCCGATTGCATCACCGCTGTCGTAGATTCCCGCGAAGGGTATTACGAGGCGAGCGTCGGTATTCGAATCCGGAATGAACTCGCCACTGCGAAACTCGCCGGCAACAGCCTCGGGAACCTTCTTGCCCATCGTTCTTCCGTGGCCATAGACCCTGACCGTACGGAAGCGTCGTGGAGCGATCTGCCAGTCGTGAATCTCCTCCCATGCCGTGGTGGGTGTTCGGATGATGACCAGATCGGGCATCTGCCCGTCATAGTGAACTTCGTACGCCACACCGCGAGCAATGTAAATCCGATCACAGCTATCGCGTTGGTACTGATACTCAGGCATTCGATCTTCCTTTCTGAAGACTTAAACAAATTATACAATATATACGTAATAAATGCAATCCGACAGCCCGCCCAAACAAAAACATCCGCCCAGTAATAGGCGGATGTTTTTTAGTGTGCTTTTTCTATACATAAAGTACGATGCTTCATCATGACAAAGCATTTGCGTCAGCCCAGCCTGTATAGTGTCTGGGAACAATTGTGTTTCTGTTTTAAGTTACCGTTACTTTCATCTGTTACGATTCGTGTGCCTTGGCTGTATGTGCCGTATGCAGGTCGGACGAACGCTTATTCCCGCATAGAAGCAGTAGATAAGTAAAAGGTTGGTTTCTGGTTGTAATGTGTCGGATTTGTCCAACAGATTATATAAGAAATACGCTTGTTACTTTTAATACTATCACAGATTATCTATTTTGTCAATAGTAAGCTATACTAAACAGATGAGTTCACGATATACCTTATTTAAAATAAACAACCTACGCGAGCGTTTTCATCTGGACAGAATGCCAGAAATAAACCGGAGCTACAACATCAGCCCAACGCAAGTTGCGCCCGTTATTGTTAGTCGCGACGGCAAAACAACGCTTGAATTAATGAAATGGGGCTTTATTCCAAAAGACGCCAAAGACACAAACTCGGTCTTTCGCTACAAAACGTTTAATGCCAAGTCGGAAGGTATTTTCAGTAAGGCCAGCTATAGCGAGGCGATTCGTCATAGCCGCTGCCTCGTGCCAGCTAATGGTTTTTACGAGTGGCAGCAATCCCAAGATGGCAAAAAACCATATTATGTCCACCCGAATGATCAAGAATTATTTGCTTTTGCAGGCATTTACAGTTCATGGACAGACCCAACAGGGAAGGAATGGGGAACGTACTCGATTATTACAATCGAAGCGAATAATGAGATGAGCGCTATTCACGATCGTATGCCGATTATTCTGCAGCCTGAGGATGAGGCACGATGGCTAGAACCTTCGGACGACCTAAATATGCTTTATGACCTAATGCGCCCGTACCTAGATGGCAAACTTACTATTCAATCCGTTGGTGAAGATATCAATGGCACTAAAATAGACAACCCTCGCTTGATTACTCCAACTCTAAATTAAACTTTACAAATAAGTTATATTAACTTATAGTGAAAGTATTATTAAAGCTACGCGAAAGGAACGCTATGGGACAAATCACAGTTACATTACCCGACGAACTTGAATCAGAGGTTAGAAAGCACATACATCAAGGAAGCTACACGACAATCAGCTCATTAATCGTGGAGTCTCTACGCGAAAAGATACGTGGTGAAAAAGATTTGTCCTATTGGCAACGTGCTCAACTAATTCTTTCTCTAGAGAATAATCGCCTATTACGATCGTTGCAAGGCCACAAAGCCGTTATAGACGATGAGTTATGGGATAAATTACCAGACTACGAAGCCTTGATGGAGGGTTATAAATTTGAATATAGTACGTTGTTCAACGTAAGCCATAGTGAGCTATCTGATGCCGATGCACGATTCGTGCTTGAAGTAATGGAGGCTTACGCTACCATGCAATTTGTTGCTGACCGATTACGGGATAATGAGCTTCGGGAGCAAACGGTTTTTCCAGGTTTTGATCCCGAAAACCAACCCTGGTTAATTGAATATGCACGATATTTAAGAAAACGTGGCATGCATAGAGATCTTCGAATCCACAATAAGGATATGGCTCTTGATGAACATCAGCCTGACTATGAACAAATCGCCAAACGTTTCAGAGAAGTTGAAGAGCGGAGACTAAGCTACAGAAATGTACCCGACTATACATCCGCCGATATCACATACATGCTCTTCGGCCGTAATTAAATTCATAAGCTAGACAGCCCACGCCCAATCACACCAATCTTACATTCAACCAAGAATTTCCCTCTTTAGTGTTTAAGGTGATCCGCCCTATTGCAATTTATACAATTTTAGTGTATAATAAAAGTAATGAGCAAATCAACATCCCATGAAACGAATTCTATAGACCTGACACAGCTTGTCGAACAATCAATTGATGATCTTACGACAAGTCTTGAAAGTAACGGCGACTATAAAACACGGTACGCAATCGGATATGCCGCACGTGCATTAAACATTATAGAGGGCAGCGAATCCGCTCATGCGTATGCGGATAAAACCATAGCTCAAACCGACTTGCGACCCGGAGACGCTTTTGGCGTCTGGAAAGACCTATACAAAGATGGTGACCAAAATGCTCTTCCTAAGGCGCGTCGCATGGCTGGGCTTGGGGGCGAAGATGTCACTTTCTTAGAAGAGTTAGGCGTCATTGAATTAGGTGGCCTGCACAGTGCCGAACGACTCGTTGCGTTAGTAGAGGCAGGCGACAAAGAAACGACAGACCTTGCCCGTGGAATCACTAAAAATGTCTATGTCACTGACAGAACGGCTCTGTTTGCTAAACTCTACAAAACGGGCGACGCCCAGTCGCTAGATCTTGCGATAGAGGCTGCGAAAGACGCAAAGAAATATACTGACGAAACAGGCGATCGTCACTATCACCGTAGCGAGGCTGCACTTTCAGAAATGGCGCAAGCCGCTACTGAGAACGGCGACGTCGACGATGCCTTAAAACTAGTCGATGAACTGTTAGAAGCCTCGAGCAAAGTTCGGGTTCATGTTTCCTTATTCAAAAACGGTAGAGAAGCGTCTTTGCAATATATCCTAGATTATTTAGATGATCCAAAAAATAAATACGCTGCTGAATATATCCAAAGAGATTTGGCTAGAGCAGGGTATCAGCCGGCAATTGATGCTATAAAATATCGCGTGGAATCTGAGAGCCAATATGTCGATTCTACCCTGGACGACCTCGAAACGCTGCATGCCGTCGGCTATGATACCACTGGTTCGATTGCTGAAATAATTAAAGAAGTGCCACGTCCTATGTCGTATGCGCATCGCCTAGGTCGGGTAGGACTCCTCCAAGAGGAACTTAATACGCTTAAAGCCGTACATGAAGCCGATCCCACCACTTTCGCTGATGAAGAGATACTCTATCTAGAGTTTGATAAAGAGCGTTGGCAAAGAGTTTTCAGTAACCATCTTGAGAACTTGGATACGGACCATGCTGGTAGTACTATTCTTTTGTTAGCAAAACAGATAAAAGCCCTACGATCTAACGAGTAGAGTTCGTTCACTTAGGCTCTTTAGGGTCTGGCAGAAACATTGTCCAATATGCTATACTCTTCTAGTGTATTGGGATGTCGCCAAGTGGTAAGGCACTAGTTTTTGGTACTAGCATTCGGGGGTTCGAATCCCTCCATCCCAGCCATGAGCTTATTGAAGAGACTACAGATTGAACTGTAGTCTTTTTTTGCTGTAAAAAATTCGAATCCTTCATCACCTCTTTTGAGCCATACGACATAATAATTAGATGAACATTCAGAATTGCACTCCTTCTTTAAAGGATTGACATGAAATAGTATGCTTGTAGTATGACAAATCCATACGAATGGCGGCCTAATGGTCAAAAAGTGATTATTCAGGCTCATGCAATCGAGCCAATCGTCGCATTCGGTGCCTTCGTACTACCAGTATTAAGAGATGCCAATTGGATTGAAAATAGCAAATATGTATCTAACACGGGTATGAGTGCTCGTGAATGGGCTGGATTGGTACTCCACGCGCTTGTTCTATCTGACGCCACAGGGGAAGATATGAAGGTCGCTAAGACATATGACACTTCTGGAGATGGCGCCGTTGTCATAAGCAGAGGTTACGGCAATGAAGCTGTTCTAGTAGAGCAAACCTTAGTTACGCACAAGGCTCACACTGATCTGGAGACTGGCGTGTCTGAGCGCATTACAGCAAAGTCTTCTCGCGGTGAAAATTATAGTG